>CAZAPQ010000021.1:0-22124 GCA_964487415.1 uncultured Candidatus Bathyarchaeia archaeon
ATAGACTTTTAAATATAATAGAAAATGATAAGTTCTATCACGTAGAAGTAGTTAATCCTGGTGTAATACCATTTCTGCTTAAAAAGTTCGCCGGTAAAGTATACACGAGAGAAAAGTATTACTCTGAGAAAATCCTTAAAGAACTAAAAATATTAGAGAAAATTAAGCATTTAGATGAGCTTTTAGGAAAGAAACAATTCTTCGATCCAGAATTTTTGCCGCTATATGGAATAGGACGTTGCCTTACTCCGAGAGCGGAAGTCCTAATGAAATATATTCACATACTTAAAGAGAGGCTATTAAATCAGGCATAAGAAAATATTTTAAAGTTTTTAATGGAAGATGTGTAACGATAATTAAATAAAAAGCTATTAAAATGAAACATAACAACAAATAAAAGCCTTTATATTCAGTTAGTTGCTGCTAAATGACACTGTTCTTGTATTGTGGTGGTGTTAGGCGTGGTTCTGCTTGTTGGCGGTAGGTTTGGCGCTAGCTTTCTGCTTTTGTTTATGTATGCCCGTATTTGTTCTGGGATTTTGCGTCCCATCCAATATTCAATGTAGAGTGGGTCTACCTTGTAGTCGCTGAGAAATGTGCGGAAAGCAGCCCTAAACGAGTGGAGGTTGTAAGGGTTTCTGCCCTTAAACGCACCTGCGAATTTCTGGACTTTTTGCGGAAATATGCGTGCAAGGTCCCCGCCGACAAGTTGTAGATTGGCGTTTCATTCTCCATTTTCCAGTCGGCCAAATACTCTTTAAGCAGTTCAACACTTCAGCTGCCTAGAAATGTTATGATTTGCATTTCCGTCTTTTTCATGGTTAGGGCTAAGTATATAGGAGTTATGCCCTCGAGCTCCCCCTTTACGTCGCCATAAGTTATGCCTAATTTGCTTAGGCAGCTTTGAAGGATTGAAGCGGCAATGCTCCTATACATGGACTTGCCCATGGCAACTACAAACTCCTCCACCTCAGCTAAAGTCCACGATGCTGCCAAGAAAACTTTAACTCAGACAGCGGCACAATATCTAGACGGTGTCCTCACATGAAAAGCAAAACTCTAAAAGAATGTGAGGGCACCAGAACTAGAGGTTTAAATCCCGGCGGCCGCACCAAAAACAGCCTGCTCTGGAAAAAATCAGCCTTAAAATGGCTGTTTAGATTTTCAGTCTCTGGAAACATCCTGGACTACTGGAAAATAGGCCTTAAAAAACTTTCTACAAGTTCTCGAACCCCCTATGTTGTTGTTGCAAATTCTGCGCCGCAACAACACAAAAGCCGCGTGGGAAGCCGTGTGGGAGGATGGGGTTTTTGACAAGAAAATGGCGGGCTGAAGAGGAGCAGGAGCCGTTAAGGCTTTGGCTGACGGCTCCCGCGGTTTCAAATTCCGGCGGCTGCACCCCGGACTTTTCTCTTTTATTTTTTGAGTCGAAGCTCCCTTCTGAGGATTTTGCCTGATGGCGTTTTCGGCAGTTCATTTAAGAACTCTATCTTTTTGGGCACCTTATATTTGGCCAGTTTTTCTTCGCAGTATTTTATTAGCTCATCCTCCGTTACTTTGCCCTTATAGTTACTCTTTAGCACGACATAGGCTTTGGGTACTTCGCCATGATACTCATCAGGTATGCCTACAACCGCCGCTTCCAAAACAGCTGGATGCGAGCAAAGCACATCCTCAACCTCCATGGGCCACACCTGGAAACCGCTAACCTTTATCACATCCTTGAGGCGATCCACAAAATATACCATACCATTCTCATCCATGTATCCTAAATCTCCCGTGCACAGCCACCCTTTGGAGAACGCCTTGGCTGTTTCCTCAGGTTTATTCCAGTAACCCTTCATTATCTGAGGCCCCTTTGCCCTGAGCTCCCCTACAACGCCAACAGGCACTTCAACATCCTCATCAGGATCGAAAACTGCAATTTCCGTATCTATTTCCGGTATCCCAATCATGCCAGGCTTATATTCCTTTATCTCTAGGGGGGTAAGCGTTAAACCTGGACTTGCCTCTGTTAACCCCCACCCAATTGTTATACTGGCTCCTGTAAGCTCCTTAAACTTGAACCATATATCAGTTGTAAGGGGAGCTGCAGCTGATTTCCATATGCGAACTGATTGAAGATTGTAATTTTTGAGATCGGGATAGTTGATTATTGCAGTGTAAGCAGTCGGCACTCCTGTAAAAACCGTCACCTGGTACTTCTGAATAGCCTCAAGGATTTTGACCAGGTTAAAGCGCTCGAAGAGGACTATAGTTGAGGCTGCAGCCAGATAAGTGCCCATACATCGGTTTAAGCCATAAATATGAAACAATGGAAGGAACAGCAGAAGAACCTCCTCTCCTCTCCTAAGCTGGTAAAAGAATATTTCGTGGAGCTGATCAACTACACAGTTAAAGTGTGTAAGCATGCACCCTTTAGGTATGCCTGTTGTACCTCCGGTATAGCAAAGAAACGCCAAGTCCTCCTTGGGTTCGATAGGCACGTTAGTTGGAGCTGGTTCATAGTTTTGAAGAAGTTTTAGCAGCGGGATGTAGTCGCCCGCTTCGGTTTTAGGGGCTTTATCCACATGCTCCAAGTATTGATAGTCCTGCCTTGATGTCACAATTAAATGTTCTACAGCCGTCTTCTTAACAGCCTTACTAGCAATGGGGAGAAGATTCTCGTGAGCAACTAACACTCTAGCCCCTGAATCGTTAAGCTGATGTTCCAATTCCATCTCCTTATAAGCTGCGCTGCACGGAACAACAACCGCGCCGGCTTTCTGAGCGCCATAAGTCGCTATAATAAATTGGGGACAGTTAAGCAAGTAAACGGCTACCCGGTCCCCTTTCTTTACACCGAGATCTTGAAGGGCTGAAGCAAACCTATTCACATTTTCGTTAAGCTTTTCATATGTAAGCGCGATGTCTTCAAAAATTATGGCAGGCCTATCAGGGTAATCGTTAGCTGACTTTTCCAAAACTTGTGGAAGAGTTACTTCCGGATATTTGAGTGTGGTTGGAACATTTTTAGGCCAAAGCTTAAACCAAGGCTTTTCGCCGCTGACCATGCCAACCACATGAATTAGTTGCAGGGGCACCCATATTTAAAATTGATGTGTAAATTGAAATGATGCATTTCTAGTTTAACCTTTGAGGAGTAATTCAGATGAAGCTTAAAAATGGAATAGAAACATCCAAATTGCTTTTGACATTTTTAGCATTGCAAATGCCGTGTTACGCTATGGACTGGCCAATCAAATTATTGGATTTGTGAAAAGATAAATCCCGATCAACGATAACCTTTCTTGGTTACTTCTACAATTCCATTATACGCGTCGACTGCAACATAGTCTCCTGTTTCTATAACCTCCAGCGGATTTTTATCTAGCATATGAACCATGGGCGTGCCTGTAATTATGGCGCTAACAGCCACTACAGCTTCAGCTTTGACATTAATTATAGCCTTGGGCGCGTTTCCACGCTTATATGCCACATAAAATTGCCAAGGACCAGTGGTTGAGCCTTTACCGTGGGGGAATACTAATATTTTCCCAGCAACACTTTGTCCTTCAAGCTCATGTCCTTTCTCCACAATCTTCCCATTGTAAGGGTTTAGGCCCCCAGTGATGGATATTGGCATTTTAGTAACTATTGCTTCTCCTTCAGCTTTGCCCTTAGAGACGGTTTTTCCCTTTAACACTATCTTTTGAATCATTTTTCCCATCTCCCTTTAACAGCAGCCTCTATGCAATCTTTATTTGATGCGAATACGGTGCCCATTCCAAAAAGCCCATACGCATAGTATGCTGCTTTTAAAGAGTTTGTAACAACAACATGGATTCCCTTCTTTTTTAGATAGGCGTAGGGGCCTCCAGAAGGACAAGTGTCAGCTACCAGCATTCCTCCAGCTCTTCTTATGGCATCACCATAACCCATTCGTTCAGCAATAGCCTTAGTAGCCTTAGAGGTGCATACCCATAACTTTACTCCATTATGAACCTTTCTTCCCATAAGCATTGTTGCAATTTCCTCTATTTCCTGTAAAGTGCAGTGGGGACAGCCGAAAATAACCAAATCAACTTTTCTCTCCCCTGTTCTGCGTGACTCCTCGTAAACCTCTTTTATATCCGATGCAGTAACCTTTATTTTGTCTTCAGGTTTATCTCCGCCGAAAGCTTCCTCAAGTGTTGGCGCTTCGGGAGTTATCCCGACTAGATGAAACATTGGCACCGCTCCGGAGACAGGGAGAGGGTATGCTAAAGCCTGAAGGTTTACAAGCGAGACATCTTTTGGCAAACCAACAAAAACTGGAATTTTATCACCAACAATTTTGCCTACATAATATCCCATTGCAGCATAGTCCGTTTGAGTTAGCTCTTTCAAATCGAGCTCAGTAACATCGACTAGTATGTTGCCGATTCTATTTTCAGGCAAATGCATTCCATATTCCGGAGTTCTTCCCGTAACAGCCGCTGCCAGGGCTGAGTGGTCTCCTTCCCTATTAGTCATAGCTCCAAGAACTGAATTTGCAAATATTTCACTCTCCGATGCAGCCCAGGCAATATGCTCGCCTTTTCTTGGCAGGTTGCCAACCAGAAATTGTTGACAAGTATAAAACAGTTTAACTCCAAGCTTTCTTAAAGCCCCATCTATTCTCAACTGAATTTTTCTAAAAGTTTCCGGAACATCCATCTCCTTGTACAGTTCAAAATCAAAGCTTTGTGGATTCACTGTGGTGAAAACCTTGGTTAAAGCACCTGTTTCAGCAAATTCTTCCAGCCATTCAACTCCCTCATCCCTTAAGGGTCCATAATTTCCAGCTATATGCGCACTACTAACTGGTATCATTCTCTTGGCATCGTAAAGATCACCTATAGCCACCAATATTTCCATGGCTTTTTGCACGCCGGGACCATAATCCCCTTTAAGCATTCTCTCCTCTTCATTACTTAAGTACATGCAGTTCCACCGTTGATCTTCTTTGTCCGTCTATTTCATATTCCAACTTTATATTTAATTGTTTGTGAACCCTAACCATTTTTGTGATATATAAAAAAGCTTAAATATAGTTCCCAAAGAACACATAAAGGGGGTTTTAAATGAAGAGTTTCCACTGTATGGGAAAGAAGGCTATTACTAAACTTCAGGCGGCTGTCATCGTCATTGTCCTGTTAATCGTCATCATAGCGGGAGTTGCTTACTACTACTCCACCGCTCCAGCGCCACAAAAGACGCCGATCAAAATAGGAGTAATTTTGCATATGACCGGCGGTCCTACAAGGCTTTGTAAAGAGGTTTGGGATGGAATGAATTTGGCGTTAGAGGAGATAAATAGCAAGGGTGGCGTATTGGGCAGAGAATTACAGTTTATCCTTGAAGATGATGAGGGAAAATCGGATAAGACCTTAGCAGCGGCTAAGAAATTGGTTGAAGTGGATAAAGTAGATGTGCTGGCCGGAATCCTAATATCGGGTAATGTCATCGCGGTCAGCGAGTATTTGGCGGAGTCGGGAATACCATACGTATCGCCAATCTCTTCGGCTCCAAGACTTCTATATGAAAAAGATCCTGCTAAATTCCGAAATGTGTTTACGCTTCATCCAGACTACGACCAAATAGCTAGGGCGCTGCTTACGTTCATAAGGGAAGTTGCAAAAGGCAAAAGCTATATGTATATTGGAGAGGAGTACGTGACATGCCACTACATTGCCGAATACCTTGAACCAATGGCTAAGGCGGCAGGAGTTACATGCTTAGGTAACATTTTTGTGCCCATAGGTTGCAAGGACTTTACAGACGCGCTTATGAAGGTGGAAGAAGCCAAACCAGACGCGCTTGTCTGGTTCGTGTATAGTGGAGCCGAAGTAACACTTACAAGACAAGCCTATGAAAGGAAGTTAAAAATGCCCTACTTGGGTCAGATGTCCGTATGTAGCATGTGGGAACTTCCCGAATTAGTTGGAGAAGCTTCTGACTACTTATGCTTTGGCACATGGAGTTGGAACGTATCCCTTACCGAGAAGACAGTGCCATTCTTTAACAACTTCTACAAAAAATATGGCTATCGTGCATGTGGACTTGAGGGCCCCGCAGGATACGACCTTGTTTACTTTATAGCAGAGGCCATCGAAAAAGCAGGAAGCCTTGATAGGGAAGCCATCATAAAAGCCCTTGAAACAGTTGAAGTCGTCGGGGTGAGGGGTAAGGTTAAAATTGATCCGTCAGATCATGGAGCCATTTTCTGGGCTCCAGGATACATAAACGGCGTGTTTGCGCAGTGGCTTGGCGGGAAACCATATGTGATTTGGCCGCCTGAGTTGGCGGAGAAAAGCTATACGAAACCTCCATGGGCACCTTAAGCCGTTAGGGTAGAAATTAAACCCTCTTTTTCCTCTTTTTCTAAGGCTTTAATAGTTTTGTAAGCTCTCTTACGTTATCTGTGCACTCTAAGTTGTCAATAGTTCTAATCAACCTTTCTGTGCGTTTCCTGCTTAAAATTGTGCCCACCAGCTTTCTAAACTTCCACTTTAAATCCTGTTTCGTCATCGGCTTTTTTGGATCTCCCTTGCAATATTCTATTTTTCTTGAGTAAACTTTGCCTTTCGCCCTAAGCTCTATTTTAGCAAAAGTTTTTTCCGGCGTCTTTTCAAATATTTCGCTGGCTTCAGGGTCAGGCGCAACTTTCACCTTTTTAGCAAAACTTAGCACATTTGGATCGGTGAACCTTTCCTTCGCATACCATTCGGGGCCCGGCTCATATCCTAGGACTGCCATGGTAATGCCCCATGGAACACTCCAGATGGCATCCCACATTGTTTTAGGCTCAGGATTATCATATGGACTAGTGCAAACTTTCCAGTGAGCTTTAAAAACTATTTCATCAATGTCCTTTATTCCTATTTTCTCCTCCTGTAAAAGTTCTAAAACAAGTTCAATACCAGGATGTATCCATCTACAGGTAGGCCAAGGTTTTAATGAAAGAAATTTCTCGATATTGTACTCCTCTCCGAGCTTAAGTGTCATAGCTTCCCAGTCGCATCTGTCAGAAACTGTGACCCAGTAACCTTTGTTTCCGTCAAAATAGTCATGAAAACCCGTGACACCTTCTTTGGCGAGAAAAACCGCGTTTATTCCCAACTCGCATAGCCAGAAATTTGGCAGTTTTATCATGGCTCCTGGTACATCTAAAATCCTATGCACGTTTATTGTCGGTGCCACTCCTCCAGCAATTCCAAAGCTCTGTTTAATCCTATCCTCATCAAGATGTAATAGTTTAGCCACCGCCGCAACTACCCCGAAAATGGGCCAGTTTTGAAGCCAAACTTTCTTCATCAACTCAGGAGAAGGATGTGTCGCATCCCCTATCCTTGTTGCAACCTCATAACCAACAACTATAGCATTAATTAAGTCCTTCCCGCCTGCCTCAAGAAATTCGGCAACGGAGATGGCTGACTGGACTATGGACGATGCTGGGTGAGCTCGATTCCTATAAGTTTCGTCAAAGTCAAGGATATTTGCCATCTGGGCGTTGACGCCTGCGGCTAAACAGCAGGGTACCTTAGATCCATCACCTATTATTGTGGAGTCACGTCTCCCGCGTAATAACTTAACAAAATCTATCAAAGCCTTGTCAGCGCCTGTCGCATAACCGCCAAAAGCGCAGCCAACGTTATCTAGAATCAACTCCTTAACTTTCTCAACTACGGCTGTGGGCAAATCTTCAAATTCAGCATTTGCAACATACTCAGAAATCTTTTTGGTTACGTTTAGTTGAGGCGTTGTCCCCATCAATCAACCAACAATAACTAAATACCTAGGTAAGCCCTTCTAACATTCTCATTTTGAAGAAGGCTTTTCCCCTCACCTTCTAGAACTACTCTCCCATTTTCTAAGACTAACCCTTTATCAGCAATTTTCAAAGCCGAGTAGGCATCCTGTTCCACCAATAGAATAGTAACACCCTCCTTGCGGATCTCATCAATTTTCTTGAAAACATTATTTTTCATTAGTGGCGACAAACCCAAAGAAGGTTCATCTAACATTAAAAGCCTAGGTCTAGACATTAAGGCCCTGCCTATTGCAAGCATTTGCTGTTCGCCACCGCTTAAAGTTCCAGCGAGCTGTCCTTTTCTCTCTTCAAGCACTGGAAACAAATCGAATACCCTCTTTAGGTCTTCTCTTATTTCCTCCTTCTTCCGGAGATAAGCCCCTACTTCGAGATTTTCTAACACCGTCATTTCTGGAAGAATTCTTCTTCGTTCAGGGCACATGGAGATTCCCATCTTCACTATTTCACACGGGGATAATCCGTCAATGCGTTTGCCTGCAAACCATATAGAACCCTTTTGAATTTTCTTCAGCCCAATAATTGAGCGGAGAAGAGTTGTTTTTCCAGCTCCATTAGGGCCTATAATTGCTGTAAGCATATTTTCTTCGGCGGTTAAACTTGCGTTTTCTAGAGCTAATGCGCCTCCATAGTAGACGGTAATTTCGTCCAACCTAAGCAATTGTACCCACCCCCAAGTAAGCTTCGATAACTTTCATGTCATGAACAACCTCTCTTGGAGGTCCTTCAGCTATTTTTTCACCTTCAGAAATCACAATCACCCGCTCCGAGAGGTTCATAATAATTCTCATAACATGTTCCACTATGATAATTGTGAGGCCACTCTCATGCAAATTTTTAATAACTCCCATCAAGGCAGCCATTTCATCGAAGCTTAACCCCGCAAACGGTTCATCCAACAATAAAACTTCAGGTTCTGTTGCTAATGCCCTTGCTATTTCAAGCTTCTTTAAGTCTCCATGCGGCAAACTTTTTGCCAATTTATCTTTCTGATGAAACAAGCCTACAAGCTTCAATACCTCCAAACCCTTCTCCTCAAGGTTCCCACCCAGCTTTTCTCTCTTAGTATACAATGGTACTAAGACATTTTCTAGAACGCTCATGTTGGGCAGAGGACAAGTTAATTGAAAAGTCCTGGCTACACCTTTGTTAACGATTTCATGAGGCTTAAGGTTTGTTATCTCTTCGTCTTTTAGAAAAATAGCTCCACTTTCAGGTCTAAGAAAACCTGTTATTAAATTGAATATTGTAGTTTTTCCAGCTCCATTAGGTCCAATTATCCCCACACATTCCCCTTTATCTACAGCAAAACTCACATTCTTAACGGCAACTAATCCCTTAAACCTCTTTGTTAAACCTTTAACCTCCAGAATAGCCATTCAAATTTCGCCTATTCATTTTTAAAATTAAAACATTTAAAAGTTTTATGTTATACTTAATGTAATTATGGAAATTCTGCGTCTGATTCGTTAACTCCTTCATACATGGAAAGTCATATACTCGTAAATCCATCCCTACGCTTATGTTGGTAATCTAACTTCAAAATCAAAAATTAAAAACGAAAACTTAAACCAGAATTAAACGATAACCTAAATATGCAAAAAATTTAAAAGCAAGAAATACCAAAATTAAAAATTCCATTTTTGGGGTGAATTGGCCTTTGATTGGGACGATTACAGAGCTTATCTTTAGCGGATTAGTTTTAGGAGCGATATACGCACTCGCAAGCGTTGGTTTGTCATTAATTTTTGGGATAATGCGTGTGGTGAATCTTGCGCACGGTTCTCTTCTAGTCCTTGGCGCCTTCATATCCTACTATTTATACATTAATATTACTCAGAACATTTTCATAAGCACCCTATTGGCCGCGCTAACTGTTTTTGCATTAGGGCTGTTTATTGAGAGGTTAGCTATCTATCCATTCAGGGCTTCTGAAATGAGAGTTTTAATGATAACCTTCGGGTTAGGCATAATCATTGAACAGATTTGTCTATTATTGGGGGCTTTAGGGCTATGGCCGATGTATATAATGTCTCAGTCTTACATCTTCGAATCCATCGACTTATTCGGAATAAAGCTTTCTGTACAGCGTTTAGTTCTTCTAGCGATTAGCGGCTTTTTAATTGGTGGATTATGGCTGTTTCTCACAAGGTCAAAGCTTGGAAAAGCCATACGTACGCTTGCTCAAGACGAAGAAGTTGCAATGATTTTTGGAATCGCCGTTGAGCAAGTACGCTCCATAACCTTTGCTCTAAGTAGCGCCCTAGCAGTAATTGCAGGAATTCTCCTTAATTCGATTTACATGTTTCATGCATCTGTAGCATGGGAATATCTTCTAATAGCTCTAGCCATAGTCATAGTTGGAGGATTAGGCGATGTTAGAGGATGTATAACTGCTGGGATAGTGCTGGGTTTAGCTGAATCCTTTGTTAGCTATTTTATAGCACCCTCGTGGCGGGCCGTATGTTTCTTTGTTAGCATCATAATTACGTTGATGTTTAGACCCTCAGGGATATTTAGGAGGGGGAAGGAAACATGATGCTCAAAACTAAAACTTTGAGGATGAATGTTCAAGATCTGCTTTTTATCCTCGTCCCCTTGATAATTTTAGCGTTAATTCCCATTTTCCTACCAGACCCCTATATAATTCACATATTGACGGTTGCTAGTGTTTATGCAATATTCAGCGCAAGCTGGGACCTGCTTTCTGGCTACACGGGCCAAATAAGCTTAGGCCATGCCGTCTTTTTCGGAGGCGGAGCTTATGTGGCTGCCTTCCTAACAAGGTTGTTTGATGTCCCGCCACCTTTATGCATTCCAATAGCAGGTGTCGTTATGGCGCTTTTCAGCATCGCCATTGGAGTGCCATCTTTAAGGGTCACGGGACCTTATTTAACCATAACCACACTGGCGTTCGCTGAAACGGTTAAGGCAATTATTATAGCTTTTCCGAATATAACAAGAGGTGAAGAGGGTTTTCCTGTTAAGGCTTTGGTAAGTGGGATGATTCCTAATTATTATATCTCAATTTTCCTCATGGCTTTCTCTGTTGTAGTTATGCGCTTTATTGCGAACACTAGACTTAGAATCCCCTTAACTGCAATACGAGAAAGCGAAATTGCAGCTCAAGCCTCTGGTTTGAATACTACTAAATATAAGGTTTTATCATTTGCCGTGAGCGCTTTCTTCTCGGGAATTGCTGGCGGTTTTTACTGCTACTACATGTTAATGGTTTCCCCAGCCTTGTTATCTGCCGACACCTCATTCATGGCGTTCGCTATGGGTGTAGTTGGGGGAATGGGGACGATTATAGGACCAGTAATAGGGGCCTACATAATCACAATATTGTCAGAGCTGCTTCGCAGCGTAATTGTTAGCGCTCACCTTCTAATATATGGCATAGTATTCGTCGCATTCATAATGTTGATGCCTGAGGGCATTATAAAACCATTAAGCAGGCTCATTAAAAAGAGCTGACATTCCGTATTGACTGCCATCGTACATCTTTTAGCCATAAAACCCGTGATTTCTGTTTATTCAGAATGATTGCCGCCTTTTTCTGAAGATAATAGCCTTAAGGGCTGTTTGGATGAGCTAACCCATAAAATTTTTGCTTCGCTCCTAGGGCTGCTGTTAAAATTGCAATCAACGACAAAAAGGCTGCCAAGTAGAATGAATAGCGATAGGTTCCTGTTAAATCCCTTATTAGAGCCCCTGTTGCTCCGCCTGTGAAGCCAGCTATCCCCCAAGCTGTGCAAACAAGCCCATAAATTCTGCCAAAGTTTTTTCTTCCGAAATAGAGGGCAGTGGCTGGGGAGAAAAGAGCCAAGCTTCCCCCGTAACAGAAGTAAACCCAAATGACAACAAATAGGAAGATCCACGGATTTATGTAGGTAAACGATAAACTGGTTAAGAGGGCTGCTGTAATTAAGAAGTTAAGCTGCATACTCTTCCACACGCTAACTTTATCCGAGACTTCTCCCCAAAATGGTCTACCACATGCATTGAAGATTGAAGTGACAATCAAAGATAGGGGAATTACCGTATTATTCATATAAGCTGGATCAGAGCTGGAGGCAACTCCCACCTCGCGTATTATTGGAACAATATTGCCTATTATCATTAACCCAGTAAAGGCTGAAAAAACGTGGGTAAGCCAGAGTATGTAAAATTTTCTGGTTTTGACTGCCTCTTTGAGGGTAAAATCAACTGATGGTATAGACTGGTGAGACTGAACGGGGGAATTCGCTTCTGAATTAGCAACATAAATGTATGGTTTGTAGTCCGCTGGAGGATCTTTAAAAAATAAACCTGCAACAACTAAAACTAAAAAATAGATTGAACCGATTTGTATAAATGTCTGAAAGCAACCCACCGTATTCAAAAAATATTGGATAAGCGGAGCCAAAATAGTTGCACTTATGCCAAACCCAAAGACCACAATTCCCGATGCAAGGCCAGGTTTGTCTGGAAACCATTTTATGACGGTGGATGCTGTAACGGAGTAGGTTAACCCTACACCTAAACCTTGCATCACGCCAAGTCCAATGTAATATAACCATCTGGCAATGTTCCAATCGGGTATAGCGTGCAGGCTCCATCCAATAATATGTCCAATGAAAAGCAAAGTTGCGCCTAAGAAAATGTTCAGTTTCGGTCCTTTCTTATCATAAATAATTCCTCCAATAAAAACTGCCATTACATCGAAAAGCATGGCGATGGAATACGCCCATTCTAGTGGGAAGACAAGCTTTAGGTTGTAGGCCGTTTGGAGCGCTTCATAATAAAGGCTGAAGCAATAAATCCCTCCCAATATCAAATTTATAACCGAACCTATTACCGGGTAAATCCATCTGTTCGGCATGTCTATCATTTAACAAATTCTAGATAAAATAACTTTGCCTTGATTTAAAAATGGTGTTTATTCTCTTAGCGCTTTCTAAATTAATCCCCATTTTATTGTAAATATAACCTGCGCTTTGCATTATAAATGTATGATAAGCCCAGTAATCGGCCGTTATGCTCTAGCTAAAAACTTATGCAGCATGGACAGCCCATCATTTTGAGGTGAGCCTTCACCTCAAAATTTAAAAAAGGTGTATTAAAACGCGGTAATGAGTCTTAATCCCTTACTGGCGTGGCTTTCCAGAAGTAAACGTACATTCCGTCCTCGCGTCTCAGGTCAACTCTTCTAAAGGTCAGCTCGACGGGTAAGTCTATTTTTAGCTCCTCTGCATCAACGTCTGTCAGTTCTAAGAGGATTCTTCCTCCGCCTTCTAGGTTTACTAGGCCTATTGGTGTATTTTCCCTTAATGGGTCGAATGAGTATGAAAATAGTTTACCTTTTTTGTCGCATAGCCTTACTTCTTCAAAGTTGTCTTTGGATTGGCATTTGATGCAGACCCGTTGGGGTGGATACTGGATAGTGCCACATGTTCTGCATTTAACCCCGTGCAGTGGATATATGCGGTTGCGTTCCCTCCATGTGGCCACAGCGCTTGGGTAAGAAACAGCCATGTCTATTCTTGGTTGAGGCAATTTTATGAGCTTGCGCCATTTAAGATACGTCGTATAATCCTTTAACATTTTCTTCCTAGCGATATAGGCTTCTACCCCGCGCCTTCGCCCCTTAAGCTTTTTTATACCATCGGTGACTCTGAACAGGAAAGCGTCGCTGCCGCTCCCATAACTTGCCAAAATAAGCCTATCGCCTGGGTTAGCCCCCTCAAGCGCCGCTGTAAATAACATTAGAGGCTGGGCAGTGCCAGTATTGCCTATAACATCCATGAAGGAATTTTGGAGCTGAGTTTTAGGGTCAAAATTTAAGCTTCTGGCCAATTCCACACCCCTTCTTGGATCAGGGACCGACAAAATCGCTTTAGCCACGTCCTCCGCTTTCACTTCCATTTTATTCATTAACCTTAATACGGTCTCCTTAGTCACTTTGAGGTACCCGCTTGAATAGACGTAACGATCCTCCCATGTGTTCACGTAAAGGTCGATGTCCCTACGCCATGTATCATATATTTCATCAAAAAGGGAGCAGTCGCCCTCTAATTCTGCAGCCGCCTCCGTTCCAACAAGAAGGGCAGCGGCGCCATCACCAAAAGCTTGCTCATTAACCGATCCGGGTTCCCCTAAACGGCAATCCGCAGCTGCTACAAGTATCTGCCTTGCTGATCCTGCTTTAACGATGTTCAAAGCGGCTTTTAGGGCGCTTGTACCAGCTTTAAGGGAGCCTGCAAAGTCTGCCACGAATACGTCGCTGCGAAGATCAAGGACAGCGGCTATGGTGGCTGCGGCACTTTTCTCTTGGAAGGGGGATGTCGTCGAAGCGAAGAAAACTCCGTCAATAGTGCCGCGATCTATCTCGCTGACGCAGTTCATTGCAGCGGCAACAGCCATTGTTAAACTATCCTCATCCTTACCAGCAACCGACCTTTCACCCTGCAAACCCTTGCCCATTAACCCCCGACTAATTCTCCAGATGGGGATATAAGCGCCATATGATGTTACTCCAACCATTCTAGGCCCCCCTTAAGCCAAGTATAACCACTCCAGCTGCGTGAGACTCTAAAGGATTGCCGCCGCAAGTATGCGTTAAACCCCTCTGGTTTTTTATTTCCACCTGGCGTTGTCCTGCCTTACCTTGAAGTTGCTTGTAAACCTCATACATTGTCCTGATTCCGCTGGCTCCTACTGGATGCCCACAACACTTGAGGCCTCCATCCGTGTTTACAGGTAACTCGCCCTTCAACTCGAAAGTGCCAGCCTCAACATCCTCCTTTGCCCTGCCTCTTGGGCTAAAACCAAAGTCTTCGTATATCACAAGTTCATGTATGGTGAAGCAATCGTGCACTATAGCCAAGTCGAAGGCCTTGCGCGGATCCTTTATCCCCGCCTCCTTGTAAGCCATCTGGGATGCTGCAACATTCTCTCTTACGTAAGTTACGCTCCAGTCATCTTGAACTTGGGGATGATACATTCCACAGCTTAACCCAACACCCTTCACCAGCACATAATCATCCCTATAGTTTTTAGCTAGATCCGCGCGTGTGATTATGGCCGCTGCAGCTCCATCAGTAATTCCGCAGCAATCGTAAAGTCCAAGCGGCCAAGCAATTATAGGCGCATTTAACGCCTCTTCGAGGGTTATTTTACGTTGAAATTGGGCTTTAGGGTTCATAGAGCCATTATAATGGTTCTTAACCGCTATCTTCGCTAAAATTCTTCTACCCTCTTCAATTTGGATTCCATAATGGTGAAAATATCTTAGAGCAAGCTGAGCATAAGCTGACACTGCCAAAAAACGCGGGTTTACACGGCTGGTGTAAAGCTCCACTGGGTCGCTGACTCCGGGTATTGGCAAGCCCGTATCCTTTAGCTTCTCTGCACCGCAAACTAATACAAGATCATAGGCGCCGCATGCAACGGCATAGCAAGCATCAATAAAAGCGTTATGACCGCTAGCGCATCTGTTCTCAATTCTCGTGATGGGGATAAAGTTAAGCTTTAAAGGATAAGCCAACTTAATGCCAAGTTCCCCGCTCCATGCGGTGGACCACCAGGCAGCCTGTATATCTTTAGGCTCCACGCCAGCATCATCAAAGGCTTCATAGCAGGCCTCCACAATTAGGTCGCTGAGGCTTTTATCCCAGTGTTCATCAAACTTGGTGCATCCCACCCCTATTATCGCAACTTTGTCCTTAACGCCAGCCATAATTTCGCACCGTTAGAATAAATTTTGCTACGTTTGCTTTTATTTAAATATTTATTGCATCTAGTGAAAAAACTTATAGCCAACATGGGATCAAAAATAAAAACAATGGAGATTAAAATGAATCTTATAGGCGAAGAGCTTACCAAAATTGTGGGTCCTGAGAATTTTTCCGCGGATAACTCTTTGCTTGAAAAATACTCAAGGGACTATAGCCTGAGCCCATCAGGGAGACCGAATTACGTAGTTTGGCCGAGAAACGCTGAGGAAATAAGTAGGATATTAGAGCTGGCAAATAAATATCAAATTCCTGTTATTCCGGTGAGTTCGCGGGCGCATTTTTATGGAGCCACCATCCCCAAACAGGGCGGAATAATTATCGATTTAAGCCGCCACATGAACCGAATTCTTGAGGTTGACGAGCTTAATCGTAGGGTTAGAATTGAGGCTGGAGTAACATGGAAACAGCTTGTGGAAGAGTTGAGGAAAAGAGGGTTCCGGGTTATAATGCCTTTGCTTCCTCATCCTGAACGTTCAGTGGTCACAGATTTTCTTGAGAGAGAAGTTCCCACAAACACTGTGTATGACTATGGCGAGCCGCTTCAAGGCATGGAGGTAGTATGGCCCACGGGGGAGATTTTCAGAACCGGTTCAGCCAGCGTTCCCGGTTATCCTGACTCACCGTCGAGAGGGGCCAATCCGACGGGACCAGGCATCGACTTTTACCGTTTTCTTCAAGGGGCGCAGGGAACCATGGGCATAGTGACTTGGGCGAATCTTAAGATTGAATATTTGCCTAAAATTGATAAAGTTTTATTTGCTCCCGTAACAGATCTTAGCTATATAATCGAGTTCCTTTACCGTATTCTAAGGTTAAGAATTGGACAGGAATGCTTGCTTTTAAACAACATTAACTTGGCCATAATTCTCAGTGGAAGCATGAACCTGGATTTCGAGAAGCTTCGAAGCTCGCTTCCACCTTGGACGCTGGTGTTAGTCCTCAGCGGGCTTCAGCGACGACCAGAAGAAAAAATCCAATACGAAGAAGAAGCATTGCGTAACATTGTAAAGAACGAGTTTCACGAAGTGCAGCTCAGCGAAAACCTTCCAGGCGTTTTAGGCGCAGGTAAGAAACTACTGAAACTATTGCGCGAGCCTTGGCCTAAAGAAACCTATTGGAAGCACTTATACAAAGGTGGTTGTGCAAGCGTTTTTTTCATAACTAAGCCGGTTTTGGCACCTAAGTTTATTAGTAAAACTCAAGAAGTAGCGGCGAAGCACGGCTACTTGCCCGAGGAGATTGGCATGTACATACAGCCCATAGAGCACAACCGCGCCTGCCATTTAGAATTCAACTTTTTCTATGATCCCAACGATTTGGATAATGTTGAAAAGGTACGGGGACTCTGCCGGGCGCTATATCCCATTCTATTAAATGAGGGAGCTTTCTTCACGCGTCCATATGGAGAACTAGCCAAATTGGTCTACGAGAGGGCTGGAAGCTACGCGTCGGTTTTAAGGAGATTAAAAAATATTTTTGATCCTAACAATATTATGAATCCGGGGAATTTATGCTTCTAAAGTAATAAATCCGGTGAGGGATTGTGAAAATGCCTAAAAGGACTGTAAGCTTGGATGTCTCAAATCTTGAGAACTTCGTATATGATATGAGCCGATGCATAAAATGTAAAGGCTGCACGTGGGTTGACCACATTTATATGCCTGGGATTAAGTTTAGCACACGTTGTCCAAGCGCTACGAGATACCTTTTTGACTCCTATGGAGCTTATGGCAAAATGAGAATAGGCTTGGCCCTAGCTGAGGGAAGAATCCAATACAACGATAAGCTTTTACATATTCTTTATGCATGCACTCTTTGCGGCGCATGTGATGTTGGCTGCAAACGAAACCTTGACCTTGAGATTGAGCTTACTCTAGAGGCCTTAAGGGTTAAAGCGGTAAAAGATGGAATGGCTCCGCTGCCCCAGCACCGCAAAGTTGTACAAAACATTATGACTCAGCATAACTCCTTGGGAGCCAGCCCAGAAAAACGGAGAAACTGGCTTCCTCAAGAAATAGAGCCTTCCCAAAAGGCAGAAGTGCTTTATTTCACCGGTTGTTCCGCCTCTTACCGTAATTCCGAGATTGCACAAGCAACCGTTAAAATACTTGATGTGGCAGGAGTTCCTTTCACGCTCCTTGAGGAAGAGTGGTGTTGCGGCAACATTATTTATTCAATCGGTATGATTGATGAAGCTCGGAAAATTGCCCGACGCAACATCGAGGAAGTGAGGAGAAAGGGCGCTGGAATTTTACTTACAAGCTGCGCTGAATGTTACCGCATGTGGAAGGTTGATTACCCAAAAATGCTAAACATAGCTACGGCTGATTTAGGCTTCAAAGTTTTACACCTCACCGAATATGTATATGAATTAATCAACAAAGGGCTGCTGAAGCTTACAAAGCCTCTGAGTCTGCGAGTAACATATCATGACGCATGCTCGCTTAGCCGGCTAAGCGAGCCGTGGATACCGTGGCAAGGAGAACGGGGGCTGTGGGGAGTGACTAGTCCGCCAATTCCACGGAGGCGTGGTACCAATGGTGTTTACGAGGAACCCCGGCGTATACTACAGTCCATCCCAGGCATAGAGTTCGTGGAAATGATCCGGAAGCGAGAAAACGCCTTCTGCTGTGGGGCTGGTCGTGGGGTTAAGGAGGCCTTCCCAGACTTTGCTGCTTGGGCAGCGGAGGAGAGGCTAAAGGAATTTAAGGAGGTTGGTGCTGAGGTGCTGGTTGTGGCTTGTCCCTGGTGTAAAAACAATTTTAGCGAAGTAATAAAGGCTAAGGGAGAGAAAATTAAAGTGCTTGATATTTCAGAAATTATCGCAGATTCAATTGCGACGGAGGTTAGGGGAGGGAAATAATGGCTTTTCCCAAGGAAGTTTATAGCATACTTGAGGACATAGTTGGCCACGAGTACATCTCTGCAGATCCTGTGATCTGCGAGGGATATCGCGCCGGACCTGCTGGCTACGAGTGCGGCCTTGGCTATGAAAGGGTAATGACCCGCGTGCCCGGCTGTGTTGTTATGCCCCGGACTACAGAGGAAGTTCAGAAAATAGTCAAGGTCTGTAATCGTTACAAGATCCCTTATGTACCTTATAGCACAGGCTTTTACGGCGCCCGCTCTCACCCCCATGTAGAAAACGCATTGCTAATTGATCTAAAGCGGATGAACGATCTTGAGATCGACGAGAAACACCTCTATGCTGTAGTTGGACCGGGAGTAATATACTCTCAGCTTCAAGAAGAAGCCATGAAAAGAGGCATGTATACCGTCATTGGAGGAGGCGGCTCCCAGTGCTCAGCTATCGCCAACATGATCGGGGACGGCTGGTCGCCTTTAAGCCACCGCATTGGCCTTCCCCACCGTCGAATACTTGGAGCTGAACTTGTACTCCCGGATGGAGAGCTATTAAGGCTTGGTTCTCTGGCTTTGCAGGATGATCCCTTCTGGGGTGAAGGAATAGGGCCAGATCTCAGGGGGCTACTGCGCGGGTACACTGGACATAGGGGCTTCCTTGGCATCGTAACAAAAATGGCCATAAAACTTCTTCCATTCCAGCCGGAAAAATTAGAGCCGACAGGAGTATCCCCTAATACTGCATTGATGTTACCAGAAAAACGCGTGAAATGGATTAACTTTACAATGCCAAGCTTTGAATCCATAAAGAAGGCCATGTATGAAATCGCCAAAGCAGAAATCGGTGCGGCAGTTACTAGAGTTCCGCTGTTTTGGCGAATAATAGCCAGAGCAGGCTCCAAGGAGGAGTTTTGGGAGCTTTGGTCAAAGGAAAACGAAGAAACTGTTAACGCTTTCTTTGTCCTGCGTGTACTTCTTATAGGCTTCACTTCAGAGAAGCAGCTTGAATATGAAGAAAGGGTGCTCATGGACATCGTGAAAGAGCTTGGAGGCGAGCCCCGCCGTACTCGCCCCACCGATGAATCATGGTTTAAAAATGCCGACTCAGCGGGCATGTGGCTGATGTGTGGCGGTTATGTTTCCGTTGACTACGTTATCGAAACAATAGAACATGCCACAGCCCAGTGTAAGAACTTTGCCGAGCTGAAGAGGAGTTACACTCCGCCGCTCATGCCTGACTACGCTGACCCTGGCTGGTTCCAGTGCTTCGAACTGGGCCATCAAGGTTATTCCGAATTCTTAATCTACTGGGATCCAGATGAGGACACAACACGGGTGGATCACTTCTATCTGGAGACGGCAAAGGAAAACATCAGAAAACGCTTCTATACCGCCCTTTTAGGCTCGCATCAGCCGCTATATCTTACTGGACCAGCTTATGGGCCGAATTACCATAAGTGGCTCCTAAAAATTAAAAAGGAATTCGACCCTAACTTCGTCTGCCATCCCCCATTCCCCCTGAGCCATGACTTCTTCGTTGAACAAGCAGAATGGATGAAACCCCTTAAAGACTGGGGGAGCCCAAATCTAAATGAAATTCTGCCTAAAGAAATAGCAGCTCTCATGAAAACTTCAAGTCAAAGCAAGGAAAAGTGAAAAGGAGAGGTTGAGAAAGCAACCCCTCCAAACTGAAAAGAGATCTAGCAGTTCAAAGCAAAGGCTCCAAGGTGGGATAACCTCATTTAACTTACGGCCCATCCATGGCTCATTTCGTGTTGTCAAAGTTCTCCTTTAAGCATGTGCAAAATTTTAGAAATATTCTTCTTCTCCATGGCTTCTTTGACTCTTTTTTGGGCTATTTCTAGTGCTGTATCCCTTGGGGGAACCTTCTTTCTACTGGATTCGGCTAGAATGAGCCGTGTATTTTTTGTGATTCTCTCCTTAATCATTTCAAACATTTTCTCCGGGTTCTCACCTCTGTACTCAGCATAGGAGGATATGACGCCTCCTGCATTCGCTAAAATGTCTGGCACAACAAGGACGCCTCTTTCATGCAATACTTTCTCCGCCTCATATTTCATAGGTATGTTTGCTGCTTCGACGATGATTTTGGCCTGAATTTTGTCAACATTCTTCTCATTTATCACATCGGGTATGGAGGCTGGGACAAGGATGTCTACGGGCAACTCGAAGATTTCACTGTGTCTTAAAACTTGTCTAGGCTCGTAATTGATTACGGAGCCTTTATCAGCTTTGACTTTTCTCAACCTATCGAAGTCCAACCCATCAGGGTTATAAACGCAGCCTTTGCTGTCGCTTACAGCCACAACTTTAACCCCAAACTCTGTTAAGTATTTTACTAATGTTGAACCCACGTTGCCGAAGCCGTCGATGGCTACTTTTACTTTCTTAAGATCTAGACCGACATGCTCTGAGGCGACGTTTATTACGTTTAAAACTCCGTAGGCCGTTGAGCCGTACTCATGGGGAATTCCGCATTTTTCACCCGGTCTAACGCACATGCTTGCCGGCTTTCCAGTGCAAGAGTTCAATGAACCGTTCGTCAACGCGTAGACTGCCATATCCTCTTCTCCCGTGTTTATGTCTGGAGCCGCAACATACTGGCTAGGCGACAGGGGTTTCAAAGCTATGGCAAAAGCCTTGACTAATGCTAGTTTTTCTTCTTTCGACATCCTTTTTGGATCCGCTATTATTCCTGATTTTGCCCCTCCAAAGGGCAACTCTGCTAGGGCGCATTTCCAAGTCATGACCCTTGCAAGTCTGAAAACTTCCTCAACACTAACGGTAGGGGTCATCCTTATGCCACCTTTGCCTGGTCCCAGAGCAGTGTTGTCTATAACGAGTATTCCCTTCATTCCTGTTGATGGATCATAAACTTGCAAAATTTTTTCAGGTCCCCACTCATCAGCAAACCTATCCAAGTCAATCATACTGTTTACCAGCCATATAACAAGCATGTCACGTAAGATTTATTTTGCTTAAGCTCTGTTTATATCTTTGCGGGGTAGTATTTAACTGAAAGTTAAAGCGGCAGAAATTCTGTGTAAAAGTTTAGGTACATTATAAATCCGAGAATAAGCGCTATCAACCAAAGAACAAGAGTAAACCGCATTGCAACCTTTTTTCTATAACAAGCTTGTGTTGATGGACTTAAATGCCAAACAGCAACAATCCATATGCCTAGGAGCCAAGCCAAAAGTCCTGTGATTCCATGGAAAATTGATATTAAAGATGTAGGCTTTGCAAATTTTTCCAATATATGTGGTGTTAAACCCGAATAAAAGGAAGGTATCATGACCGCCAATATGGTTACCGAGTGGACGGCAACAGCTAGAAGCATGGTTATTCCATGCGCCCGAATCATCTTTCTTCCTTTCATAACTAAGCTCGCTATGATTAATCCAATTATAACGAATTGTAAAACCAAACTTAATAAAGCAATAATTTGATGCAATCACACTTCCCCATTACTAAATAAAGGCGTGTCGGTTACAGAAATTATGACGATGCTATTTCTTGGCTTTAGCCTTTACTGGCTTCATTGGAACCTCACAGCAAATTAGGTCACATTCAGTGCACCCGCAATCTTCATCCACAACGACTACAAGCCCACATTTTTCGCACTTATATTT
>CAZAPQ010000022.1:0-6672 GCA_964487415.1 uncultured Candidatus Bathyarchaeia archaeon
TAATGAGATTGCCGAGCATTATGAAGGTTGCAGGTTGCAATCTGCGGCAAACGCTGTTATCAGCTTAAGCCGCCTAGGAAATCAGTATATCAATGAAAAAGAACCTTGGAACCTAATTAAAGAGGACAGAGTTAAAGCGGCCACGACAATCTACATAGCTGCCTATATAGTTAAAGCCCTAGCGGTGGTTTCGGCTCCGATAATGCCCTTCAAAGCGGAGGAATTATGGAAGATGTTAAACCTACCGGGAAGCATTCATAGCCAAAGATGGGATGAGGCTCTGAAACCTTTGCCAGCAGGTCATAGAATATCTAAGCCTAAGCCTTTGTTCAAGAAAATAGCCGCAAGCGAAAAGGAACTTGAGGAAATGCTGGCTAAAGTTAGAAGCAAGATAGCCAAATCTCCATAATATCTTTTTAGGTTGCGCGGATCATTGAAAATAAAGGTAGACTTACACGTTCACACATGCTATTCATACGATGGACTCATTACAGAGAAGGATCTGCTGTTCTATGCCAAAAAGAATGGACTTGACAGTGTTGCCGTAACCGATCATAATAGGATAGATGGTGCATTGAAACTTTCAAAGGAAAAAAATTTCTCCATAATCCCTGGAATTGAGATCTCTAGCAAAAATGGTCACATCATAGGTCTCAATGTCCAAGAACCAATTCCTAAAAACCTTAGCGTTGAAGAAACAATTGACAAAATCCACGAGCTTGGCGGCTTGGCAATAGCATGTCATCCCCAAGCTTTATTCAAGTCAAGTTTGAAATTGAAAGTAAGCCAAAAATTTGACGCTGTAGAGGTTATAAATGCCTCGGCATTTCCTTTTAAATATTCAGTGGAGCAGGCTCGAAAGTTGGCTTGCAGCCTTAACCTTGTGCAGGTTGCTGGAAGCGACGCTCACTATGGTCCTGAAATTGGCCTCGCATTCACCCTTGTTGAGGCTGAGCTTGACAGCGAAGAGATTGTTAAAGCCATAAGTAAAGGCCTATGCCAGCCTTTTGGAAGGGCTGTGCCATTAAAACTTAGGCTAAAGAGGGAAATTCTAGCCTTTAAAACGAGGATTAATTAAACTAGAAATACAAATTAGGTTTATATTTAAAAAGGGGGATTTTTTAGCGGTTATCTGAGATTAGTCCTTGCAGTCGTGCTCCATTTGGTATATGTCTAACTCTATGTTTAGGGGCTTTTCAGGTTCAGAGTATGGTTCAAGATTGTACAATTTAGGTGCTACATAATCGAATCTGCTTGGAATTGAAGGCGGATTTACTCCAGTCATAAGTAATGTCACCTTTAATTTTCCATTAAGTTCAGGGTTGACTCTTGCACCCCAAATGACCAGCGCGTCTTCATCCATCATTTCTGTGATTATTTCTCCAACGCGGTTAGCCTCCTCGATTGTCATGTTGTTATCTCCTGAAACATGTATTAGGGCACCTTTGGCTCCGGCGTAATCTGCATCTAACAGTGGAGTTTTAAGGGCGTTTAGCACGGCTTCTTCAGCACGATCAGGCGCATCCGATTCTCCTATACCCATAACTGCAACTCCTCCACGTTTTACTATGGTCTTAAAGTCCGCAAAATCAAGGTTTATCAAGCTTGGAGCTGATATTGTTTCCACTATGCCCTTAATCATGTTTGCTAAAACTTGATCAGCATATTTGAAAGCCTCATTTATAGGCAAGTTTGATGCAGATTGTATAAGCCTGTTATTATCGATGATCACAATTGTGTCACAGCATCTCCGCAGCTCCGTCAGCGCATGAGCTGCGTATATTTTGCGTCCTTTCTCAATTCTAAAGGGTATTGTAACAACACCAACGGTTAAGGCTCCTTTTTTTCTGGCGATTTCTGCAATAACTGGCGCTGCTCCTGAACCTGTCCCACCGCCCAAGCCAGCTGTTATGAAAACTATATCGGCTCCCGTCAGCAATTCTTCAACACATTTTTTTGATTCCTCGATGGCCTTTTTTCCCAACCAAGGATCGCCGCCTGCACCTAAACCTTTCGTCAGTTTTTCTCCTATCAAGATTTTCCTATGGGCTTTTGAAATGTTAAGGTGGAGAGCATCAGTATTAATGGCCACACATTCAGCTCCTGTAATCCCCATTTCCATGAGATGTGTTACTGTGTTATTGCCCGCTCCGCCAACGCCCAACACTAACATGCGACAGGGTCGAGGAGGCATAACCTCATTTTGGACTGTATTCTGCCATGAATATTGGAGCAGCTTCGTTGCTTGCATTAGCCTACCCTCTTCCTTCTCCAGACTTCACTCTCTATCAGATCACGTACCGCTACACGAATGGCTTCAGCTCTGTTCGGATACAGCTTCTCATTTACTAATCTATCTAGCGCCTCAAGATATGGTTCAGGCAGATGGAGTGTGATTAATTTCATATTGCACCCCTCCAGCAGTCTCAGAGGAAAAACTTCACAAGATATACTTATATATAATATGATTATAACATGTTTTAAATATGTTGATCCTTTTCTTTTTAAAATTTACTATTAAACCGTTTCATAATTATGTAAACTGCAGCTTCTGTAAACCTCTAAATTTTTATTCCTTCTAAGTATTTGATTTGATACACCATGGGTAATGCGAAGGTGTTTATTAAAAGCTTTGGATGTTCCACGAATATGGCTGATGGCGAGGTTATGGCAGGATGCCTAGCTGAGGCTGGGTATGTTCTTGTTAGAAATTTGGCCGAGGCTGATGTAGTCATCTATAATACATGTGCGGTTAAGGGCCCTACTGAAGATCGTATGATTAGCATTTCAAAGAAAACCCCTCACGGTAAAAAACTTGTTATTGCTGGTTGCTTGCCCTTAATAAATTATGATAGGTTATGCAGGGAAGTTCCATTTAATGGTGTTGCTGGTCCAGCGTTAGGTGAGAAAATAGTGAATGTTGTTGAAGGGGTTTTAAAGGGTGAGAGGATTTTAGCCTTGGAGGGTGCTGAAGAAACTAAGCCTAGACTGGATTTGCCTCGTGTACGCCTTAACCCTGTTGTGGGCATAATCCCAATATGTTATGGATGTTTGGGCTCATGTACTTATTGTTGTGTGATTTTTGCTAGAGGTCGTTTAAGGAGTTATAGCGTCAGTGAAATCGTTGAAAGAGTTAAGATGGACATCTCCGATGGGGTTAAGGAAATATGGCTTACCGCGCAAGATACCGCATGCTATGGTAGAGATATCGGCACGAATCTTGCGGAACTTCTTAAAGCCGTCTGCAATGTTGATAGTGACTTTAAAGTGCGAGTTGGTATGATGACTCCGAATTCGGCTCTGAATATCATTAATGACTTGGTGGAGGTTTTTAAAAACACCAAAATTTTCAAGTTTGTACATCTGCCTGTTCAAAGTGGTGATGATGAAATTTTGAGGGCTATGGGGAGGTTTTACTCCATTGAAGATTATAAGAGGATTGTGAATTTATTCAGAGCTGAAATTCCGGAAATAACGTTGGCTACAGATGTTATATGCGGTTTTCCTGGAGAAGACGAAAAAGCCTTTGAGCGGACTTTATACCTGATAAGGGAGATTAAGCCGGACATAGTGAACATTTCAAGGTTTTTTGCAAGGCCAGGGACTCCGGCCGCTAAAATGCCAAATCGACTACCTCAGTCCGTGGTTAATGATAGGGGTTTAAAATTGACGCATTTGACTAAAGAAATTTCATTGGAAAGAAATAGCGGATGGGTTGGTTGGGAAGGCGAAGTCCTAGTTGATGAGGTTGGCACCGTCAAGGATACTTGGATTGGAAGGAATTACGTCTACAAACCCGTTGTAATAAAAGCGTGCGGTAACCTTTTAGGAAAATTTTTGAAAGTCAGGGTTACAGGATTTTCCTCAGCTTGCCTTAAGGGAGAACCACTTAATTTTATTTGAGGCTCCACCGAAAATCACATCCAAGCTGTCCATTTAAAATATTATTTATGCACTAACTTTGTTTGTGCTGGTTAGGTTGGTCAATATGAGGAGAAAAATACCTAGAACGATGTCTACACAGCATCCGGACAATGCTTCCATTCCTGAGTGGGCAGGTGACTCCATAATTCACGGTGAGGCTGAGATTTATGAGGCCTATTTTGCCTATCATGAGTTAGGCTGTATGGAGGTTATGTGGGATGCTGAAGGAAAGGATGTAGACACTCGTGTTGTCCGTAAACTGCTTGAGAAATACGGCGAATATTTTAAAGAGAGAGTTTTAGGCGAGGATGTTTTTCTGACCTATCGCGTTCCTAACCCTAAGGTTGATGTGGCTGATCAGAAGATACTTCTTGAGTCTTTAGTAAATATCCCCGTTGCTTATGATATTGCATCACGATTCTATCAAAGGAATGTAACGCCGATGTTTGAAGTTATATTACCGTTTACCACAAGGAGCGATGATCTTATTTGGCTTAAAAGATACTATGAAAAGGTTATCGCAGGATCAGCCTCAATATACCTTGATGGAGTTTGTAGGGTTGAGGAGTGGCTTGGCCCCTTCAGGCCGGAAACTATAGAGATTATCCCATTAATAGAGGATATGAAAAGCATTTTGTGCATCAAGGATATAATAACTCCATTTATAAAGGCGGCGAAACCGGAGTACTTGAGGGTTTTTATAGCAAGGTCTGATCCAGCCCTAAACTATGGTTTAGTCTGTGCGGTGATTTTATGCAAAATCGCCCTTTCTCAACTTAAGCATGTTGAGGATTCCATTGGGGTTAGCATATATCCGATATTGGGTGTGGGAACGATGCCTTTTAGGGGACATTTATCTCCTCAAAACATGGGAAGCTTCGCCGAGGAATATAAGGGCGTTTACACAGTAACAATTCAATCAGCACTGAAATACGATTATCCTATAAACGATGTTAGGAAAATTGTGGCTTTTCTAAACGAGAATCTTCCTACTGGAAAACCAGCAATCATAGAGCCACATGAAGCTGAAACTTTAATGGGAGTGCTCACCAAATTCATGAGTAGATATCAAAGCATTGTTGAGAAAATCGCCCCGTTAATTAATAATATAGCGGCCCTTGTACCTCCAAGAAGAGCTAGAAAACTCCACATAGGACTTTTTGGATACAGTAGGAGTGTGGGCAGGATATCGTTGCCGAGGGCCATACCTTTTGCTTGCGCTCTGTATACGCTTGGCATTCCTCCAGAGTTTATTGGATTCAGCGTTCTAGAGGATTTAAATGAGGTTGAGTGGAATACTCTGAGGAATCACTACTTGAACCTTAAACATGATTTAGAAGCGGCTGGGGTTTTTATCTCGTGGCGAAATTTGAATATGCTGTCTGAGATGTGTGAACTTGCGGCGAAGGTTAGTGGCGTAAAAAGTGGGGATCTACGGTCTGCAATTGCTGACATAATCAGCGATCTTAATATTGTTGAGGAAAATCTAGCCATAAAGCTTGGTCCTAGAAACTTTACACAGATGAAGCATGAAAATGCCATTAACAATTTTCTTGTATCCTATCTTGATGGGAATGATGAAGAGGCTAAAAGACACCTCCTCGAAGCCGCGAAGATAAGACGCTGTCTGGGCTAGCCCAAAAATGGCTCGGTAAATTATTTATGCCAATCGATCAGATTATTATAACTAGAGATGATGTGAGTTGGATGAGGCAGGAGAGGTTATTGAAGTTGGCCGTGTGACTCATTTCTTCAACAAAATAAGCGTAGCTGTGGTGGAGCTTAAGGCGCCCCTTGCTGTTGGCGATAGGATTATGATTAAGGGTCCTTCAACAGATTTTGAACAAGTTGTGGAGTCAATGCAAATAGAGCATAAGAACGTTGCAAGGGCTGAGGCTGGACAGATGGTTGGCTTAAAAGTTAATCAGCGGGTACGTGAAAAGGACATAGTCTATAAAAAGCTGTGATCATCTTTACCCTTTTCTATGCGTTTACTGTACAATAGGTAGCGTTTATATTCAAGAGTCTTTTTGTCTTTGGCAAATTAACTATAAAATCATGTAATTCCTTAAAATTGCTTGATGAAGGTTAGAATAAATTGGAGTAGATAAGCATGCTAAATAAATTAGGCACCATTGCAAAACTCATAGGAAATACGCCGATGCTGAAGCTTGAGAGGATTGCTCCTCCAAATGGAGCTTCAATCTATGTTAAGCTTGAGTATATGAATCCTGGAGGTAGCCACAAAGATAGGATAGCTTGGTACATGCTAAAAGATGCTGCGGACAGGGGCCTTCTCAAGAGAGGCGGCTACGTAATAGATGTAAGCAGTGGTAATACAGCCTTGTCCATCGCATGGATGTCGGCCAGGCTTGATTTAAAAACAATTTTTGTCGTTGAGGAGGAGATTTCGGAGACCAAGATTGCGGCGCTTAGGTTTCTGGGTGCTGATGTAGTTAAGGTTAAGCTGGAGGGGCTGCCGGGTGAGGATCCAAGGTTTGTAAGGGCGAAGGAGCTTGAGAGGGAGCTTAGCGGCGTTTTTCTAAACCAGTTTTTAAATGAAGCCAACTTCAGAGCTCACTATGAAACAACGGCTAAAGAGATTATCGAGCAGATGGATGGCAAAATCGACGCTTTTGTAATGGGCATAGGGACAGGAGGCACAATAGCAGGAGTAGGAAAACGTCTGAAGGAAGAGTTAGGAGGAAACGTAAAAGTTGTAGGGGTGGTTCCCAAAGGCTCTGTTCT
>CAZAPQ010000023.1:0-15010 GCA_964487415.1 uncultured Candidatus Bathyarchaeia archaeon
TATTAAGAAAAAAATCCAGATTAGAGCTAATATTAGAACGATTCCGCTGATGGAAGGGTGAAAGTTTGCCAAAAACGGAAAATAAAGCAAGTAGAAGATTACAATAGAAATTATGTAAAAAAGATGTCGAAACAAAATTACCGAATTTTCGTGGCTTAACCCTTTTTTCAATCCGTACTTTCTTGCTGGGAAAGATGAAAAGGCATCAATTAATTTCTTTAATCCTGGGATAACCCTTAAAGTTAAGAGTGTAAAGGCAACAAGGAATATTAAAGTGCAAAACACCTCGGCTTGTCGGTTTAATGAACGCGCAAGCGGGATAAACACGAGAACACCGAAAAGCCATATTAAAAAAGCCGATAAAAGGCTGTGAAGAGTTTTTCCGCCATAAATTTCTATGCATTTCTTAAAGTTTTCGATTTCTTTTTCAACCATATTCGCCATATTTCCTTTCTCCTTTATTGGATGCCCTAAAAAAGGGGTGATTGAAGTTTATGCTTTTTTGGCTTGTTTTTCCAGTTCTTCAGCAAATTTTGAGGTGTATCTACCGATTACGGCGGCTATTGCTTTGCAACTTCTCCATAATGCGAAGATTGCCCAGATTACTATTAGAATCAAAAGCACAGCTGGTATGGCCGGGTGGATTTCAGCCAAGTAGCTTGCAAATAGCAGGTATGCCAAAGATACTATGATAACGTATAATATGCCGTCTAATGCTGTTCGGTAGTTTTTGTATGTTTCAACGCTAACTTCGCCGCTGGCTTTTCCAAAGTGATAAGCCAATACTCCTGCTATGCCTCCAGTGAGTCTACGAACATCTATGAACACTGTGAAAATTATGAGTGCTAAAGCGACTACAATGATGAAGCTGATTATTGAGTGTACTGGATAGCCAAAGAACTGCTGTGTCATTCCTTTCGCAATTGGTAGGAAAATCATTTCCCCGAAAATCCATATGAGTATAGCCGCACCTATTGAAAGAAAGACCCTCGCACCCACCTGTCTCAGAGCCCTTGCGGATTCAAGGTACATCTCCGAACCGAACTCTTCAATTTTCTTTTCTTCCCTAGCCTCTTCTGGTTTTGGTTCTTCTCTCTTGGCCATAAAGTTCACCAATACTCAATTGGTATCGAAATATATTTATAAGGATTACTATTTGTAATTCGAATTCTTATATTCGCATGTTAAAAACATTAATCATCTACTTAACACAAATAGAAATATTTATAAGGGATTTTTATTGTTATTAGGAAAAGTTACTTGTTGATTAATATAGTCTTATCTTAATGGTGATCAGTATGTCAATTCGTGTTGCCATAGCAGGAATAGGAAATTGCGCCTCAGCCCTAGTCCAGGGAGTTGAATATTACAAAAATGCAAAAGAGGGTTCAGAGGTTCCTGGAGTGATGCATGTTCTTTTTGGAGATTACCATATAAGGGATGTGCAGTTTGTAGCAGCCTTTGATGTGAACCGGCTGAAGATAGGAAAGGACCTTAGCGAAGCCATTTTCATAGAGCCGAACTGTTGCTTTAAGTTTTGCGAAGTTCCAAAATTGGGTGTTAAGGTTCTTCCAGCGCCAATCTTGGATTCGGTGGCTGCCCATATGAATGATCCCTTCAAAGTTTATGATCCCGCAGAATTGGAGAAAATAGATGTAGCGGCTGTGTTAAAAGAGACAGAGGCGGATATGCTTTTAAATTTTCTACCAGTGGGAAGCTATGAGGCAACCCGTTACTATGCTCAGGCTTGCCTTGAGACCGGATGCGCCTTTGTAAACTGCATACCCGAATTTATCGCTTCAGATCCAGCATGGGCAAAACGTTTTGAAGAGAAAAGGCTCCCAGTTGCTGGCGATGATGTCAAAAGCCAGATTGGAGCCACAATAGTCCATAGAGCGTTAATTGACCTGTTCGTTTCAAGGGGGGTTAAAATTGAGAAGACATACCAGCTGAATGTTGGCGGTAATACGGACTTCCTGAACATGGTGGATGCCGGCAGACTAACCAGCAAGATGATAAGCAAGACTGAGGCGGTCACAAGCCTTGTGCCTTACAAAGTGGAGGCTTGGGCTGGTCCAGGAGGGCATATCCCCCTTTTGGGCGATACGAAAATATGTTTTATGCGCATTGAAGGACGCAAATTCGGCAACACCCCAGTAACCATAGACGTAAAATTGACCGTTGAAGATTCGCCCAACAGCGCCGGCATGGTCATAGACGTGATAAGAGCCGTCAAGATAGCCCTTGACAGAGGCGTAGGCGGCCCTCTGATCAGCATCTCAGCCTATGCGTTCAAGCATCCCCCTGTTCAAGTGCCCGACTACGTTGCAAAACAGTGGGTTGAGGAATTCATACAAGGAAAAAGGGAACGGTGAAATGACAGTTGCAGTGATACTGGCAGCTGGAAGGGGGTTGCGCCTCGATCCACACACAAGACAGATTCCAAAGCCCCTAATCAAAATTTTAGGAAAACCCATAATCGAGCATACAATCAACACACTTCAAAGTGTTGGAGTGAGAGATATCGTGATAGTTGCTGGATATTTAGGAAACCACATTAAGAGGCATCTGGGAAACGGAGAACGTTTAGGCGTGAAAATTCGCTACTGTTATAACCGCTGTTATATGCTTGGAAATGCCGTCTCACTTAAGGCGGCTGGGAAAGCCCTTCAAAATGGCGAACCATTCCTCCTTTTAATGGGGGACCACTACTTTGACAAAACCATAATAGAGAGGGTCATAGAAAAAGTCGATAATCAACCGTTATTATGCATAGACAGGAATCCTCGTTATCCGCCTCAAATTAAGGACGCAACTAAGGTGCTGGTTAACAAGGAGGGCTATATAGTTGATATTGGAAAAAATATTCCTGCATGGAACGCTGTTGACATAGGCTTGTTCCTACTCAACGATGTCATATTTGAAATTGTTCGCTTGTTAGAAAAGCGAAAGCCCGATTTAACCATTACAGACTGCATAAAACACCTAACCTTGAATGTGGAACCCGTGTGGGGATGCGATGTCTCGGATCATTTGTGGTTTGACATTGACACCCCCCAAGATGTAGAATTTGTTGAATCTTTCTTGTGCGAGGCTTTAAATTGCCAAGGGAATGGGACGGAATAGTTTCGAAGTATATAAATCGAAGATTCTCCCGTCCCATGGCAAGGTTTATTGCAAAATACCGGAGGATCTCGCCAAACCATGTAACCATTTTAAGTTTCCTAGTTGCGTTGACCTCTGGTTTGGCTTTTTTCTCGTCTCAGCCCATCATAGGGGGTGTTTTAGCCCAGTTGGCATCAATTCTTGACGGAGTAGACGGGGATCTAGCCGTGCTCACCAGTAGGGTGACGCGCTTCGGCGGTTTTCTGGACGCAGTGTTAGACCGTTATGGCGACGCAGCCATTTTGATGGGCATGACATGCCACCTTTCCATCGTTTGGAAGCAGAACATTACAGGTTTTGCTGTTGGAGTTGTAGCTTTGATAGGCTCTCTGCTTGTGAGTTACAGTAGAACACGCGCAGAATACGATTTAGGCGTAGTCTTCGATAAAGGCATTGCGGGTTACGCTGGCAACAGGGACGTCCGCCTATTTATCGTAATGCTTGGAGGAATTTTAAACCAAGTTTTCCTTACGCTTTTGGCGTTGGCAATATTAACCAATCTGACTGTTTTAATGCGCATTTGGATTGTTTGGGCTTCATGCAGGCGGGAAAAATGATTTTAGGGATAGCTGATCATCCAAGTTTCAAAACGCAACTAAACGAGTTTTTGACATTTGCCTCCAATTTGAAAGTGGAAGTGGTTGAGCTTAGATTGGACAGGCTTGAGCTGCTTTTATCATTAAACGCGACTAGACAGGATAAAACCAGAATCGTAAGCGTTTTGAAAAACCATGATTTTAGGTGGTTTGTCCATGCTCCAAGCATCGGCATTAACATGGCCAGTTTAAATCCAATTTTAAGAAAGGCTTCAGAAGAAGCCGTGATGAAGGCTGTTAGGTTTGCCGCCGAAATTTGCGCTGAACTAGTGGTTACACACGTTGGCCGGTTATCCAGGGATTATCCGCAGGAATACATTAAGAAATCTTTAGAAAACGCCATTGATTCTCTAATGCGGATTAACAGTTTTTGTAAAGATCTAGGAGTGGTTTTCACAATAGAAAATGATCACAAGGCTAGAGACCATGTTTTAGCCGGGGATGCTGAACAGACAAAGTATTTAGTTGAAAAAATTGGATGTAAGTTAACCTTCGACGTGGGCCACGCCAATACTTTTGGAAAACCTGAAGAATTTGCGGAACAATTGAGAGAACATATTTTGAACATTCACCTACATGATAACGACGGTTTTGAAGACAGCCATCTACCTTTGGGAAAGGGGAAGATAAACTTCCATGAGGTTATCAGAAGGATTGGAAGCCACCTTAACCTGCCATTAGTTTTGGAGTGTCACTCCTTTGAAGAGCTTGAGGAAAGTTTAAACTTTGCTAGGCAAAAATTAGCCCATCAATAGAATGAAAAAGCCGATTTAATATTAAAACAAGTCAAGGGTGGACTGTTTGGAAGCACATGGTCTATTGAGGTTTAGGTGGATTTTGGTTTTAGAAGCCGCGTTTGCTGGCGCATACATCTCGCTAACAAGAGGCTTGTTTGTCGTATACCTCACCTCAATTGGGCATAGGGTTGAAGAAATATCCTTTATAGTGCTTGCCTCAGCAGCCGCGTCGCTGTTTATCGGCATATTCATATACAAAAGGTCTTCCTTCATTACGAAACGGGTAAAGCCTAAACTGCTTATTTTCCATGCCCTTGAAAGAATTATGTGGCTGTTAATTCCCCTAACAGCCAACGCCATCTTAATAGCTTTGCTATATTCCGCATACATGATTCTCTCCTCTTTCATCAGCATTTTCTTGGCCTTTGCCATATATGGCTCGTTAACAGAAGACCTGATAAGGGATGTAACAGCCAAAAGGTCAGCTGCAAATGGCCTCTCAAGCATATTAGGGTTTGCCTTAGGAGTTTTTCTACTAGTGTTTCTGCCACCTCAAACCAAGTTCAGCTACATCTTTCCGCTAGGATCGCTGCTAGGCCTTATCTCAACATTTCTCGTTATTTTTCTGGATTTATCCCACCTGGAAGGGATGATGTTCCCGCAAATCACCGAACAGCCTGAAAAGATCTTTTCAGCCTCTTCATTTTTCGTGATTTTGATGGCTTCAGGCAACCTAATAGGAATAGTGTGGACGCCCTACGTAATGAACTACCTAGACGGTCCGGATTTTTTGGCAGCTTCCATGAATCTTGCTGGAACACTCTCCAGCATTGTTGCCTCTATTTTTTGGAGGAATAAAGCCTTTAAAACGCTCCGCACCAGCCTCGCATTGAACACTTTAGGCCCAGCAATTATTTGGGCTACGCCTTGGCCAACAGCCCACGTAGCTATAAACGTTTACACATCTTTCACTTATACAGGGGCAAACTTTCTAGGCACTTTCCTCTTTGCAAGATATAATAAATGGTTTGGAGCTGTCAAATCTAGTGTTTTGCTGGCGATGCTTGGAAACCTCGCTCAGTTAATAGCCGCCTCTCTGGGAGTATTTGTGAAGGAAAATTTTCTTTTGGTCCTTTCAACAGCCTTGGCGGTCAAGGTCTTAGCAACAATTCTTGCTTTATTTACAATCCCCGAAGTGGCTGTCGTGTCAGAAGATGTAGCGAGAATGTATTCGCAAGTATTGTACAACAACAGCTTGACGGGGTATAGAATGAGCATTGAAATTTCAAAAGAAACGCTGCTAACAACCATCAGGCTGTTGGCTTTCTCACTTGTTATTGTTGCACTTTACATAATATATCGTGTTCTGTGGATTTTGATAAGTTAAAAGCTCATTTAATAGGTGAAAGATAAAATTTATCAATATGTAATCCCCTCAGATGTAGGGATTGTCCTTTGACCAGCGAAAACCTCTTTGATGTATTGAAAGAAATACTTGCCCAAATGGCATCAGAGACTGTGCGTCTCCTGCCAAAAGTACTCATAGCCCTTATTGTCATCGTTATGACATTCTTAGTAATTAAAGTGTTGAATATCGGATTTAGAAGACTGCTAAAGTTGGCAAAACTAGACGTGATGTTTAAACAGTTTACTGGTTTCACTCTACCGTTCTCACTGGACAGCCTCATAATATTTTTAGCAGATTTGGGCATAGCCTTAATCGCCCTTCACGGCCTTGTAAACCTTTTCCTGGGATCACAATATTTACGGCTGATAAATGATGGAATATATTATGCAGCTCGTGTAGTGAGCATAGTGGTTATTGCCATACTCATCTTTGCAATTTTCAACATGCTTATCAGCCGAATTAAGGTTGAGTCTCGCCTCAGAAGTTATGCAATGCTCATCGTTCTACTGTTAATCACCGCAATGTTAATCGACATAACGGCGCTAAGCGACCAGGTGAAAAACGCCCTAACATTGGGGTTATCCATTGGAGTTGGAATAGCAATAGGCGTTTTCGCCACATGGTTCTTCTTCCACGAATACCTCGACAAAAAATTCAAAATTGAAAGAGTTGCCAAACCGCAGGAAACCCGCGAAGGCGGTGACGGTGTCTAATTATGGAAATTGCGGGCATAAACATCATCCAAGTGGCTGAAGTAATTATTACGTTAGCAGCCACATACATTATCGCTAAGGCAGTATCTAGAGCTCTCGAAAAGATTTTTGAAAAAACACCGTTTCCGGAACAAATTGAAAGGGGCATCGTGAAAATTTCAAAGTATGTAGTTTACATTATCGGATTTTTCGTGATAGTTTCTTTTTTAGGATTTGATCTTTCATCAGTGATTGTTGGGCTGGGCGCCTTCAGCATTGCCATAAGCTTCGCAACAAGCACCATAATCCAAAACCTTGTTTCAGGAATACTTGTCCAAGCAGACAAAGCCTTTCAAATTGGAGATGAAATAAAAGTTTTAAATTTTGAAGGGAAAGTGGTGAAAATAAGCATACGAACAACGGTTCTCGAAACCAGCGAAGGCCATACAATCTTCATACCCAACTCAATCTTCATAAATAACGCGGTTATAAGGAAAAACAGGCAAAACAAAACGCAACAAAATAAACCTTAGGCTAAGCTTGTTAGCATACAAAACTCAAATTTAAGGCTTGATAACTATAATTATTTTGCCAACGGCAAGCTCACAGATCTTCCTAATCCCCCTCCTGCCCGGTTCATATCTTACCTTAACAAGCTTCAAATCTTCCAAACGCCGAACCTGCTCACTAACATACGGTTCACTAAAATCCAGTTTCTCAGCAATAGTAGAAACATCATAAGGCTGCTCAGAAATCAACTGCAATATCTTGAAACTCGCAGAAGTCAAAGCATCAGCCATCCTCAAAGCCTCTTCACCCGACACCACAACCTCCTTTAAACGCATTTACAACACCAAAAACAATAAACTGAGGAGAACTTAATAAGATTTGCTAAAAACAATTAGTATAACCAAAAAGAAATATGCAGCACCAGATAATCGCGGCAAAACACGCAAAATCTTTTCGCCTCAACCTCAACCCTGCGCGCGCGCCTTCTAAGAGCCTCCTTAACGCGACTTCGTCTGAAGCTTTTACCGTGAACCAAACGTTGTATTCATGATCGCGTAAAAAGTTATGGAATACTTCCCTATATCCGTTGATGACTTTAACGATATGCTCCAGCTTCTCTTCAGGTACTTTCATAGCGATTAAGGCGGATGCACGTAAGCCAATTTTTTCTGTATTTACCAATGGGCCTACATATTTTATAATACCCAATTCTTTGAGGTTTCTTAAATGGAAGATTACTTCTTCTTCCTTAAGATTAAGCATCTTTCCAAGCTCAGCAAATGGTTTTTCAGTTAAGGGGAATGCATCTTGAGCTAGTTGTAGCAACCTTCTATCTATCTCATCCAGAAATATTTTCACTTTGTTGTTCCTCCTTGAAGGTTTTTAGCTTTCGGTTGATAGCAGCAGTATGGATCCTCTGCTAGATAATCTCCAACCAATGCTGTAGGTTCGTGTAAACCTCCACAAGCATCAATCATACCGCTTGACAAACCATATGCCCGAGCTCGGCATCCACCGCAAACCTCACGATATTCGCATAGTCCACATTTCCCTTTAAGCCTCTCAAAATGACGTAGATCCTCAAGCACTTTTGAGGTTAACCATATTTCCTTGAAGGATTTTTCTCGGATGTTTCCCAGCTTTATTGGAAGGTATGGGCATGGCGTAACTTCGCCTGTGGGATAGATGCGGCAGTAGTAAAGCCCGGCGATGCATCCTCGCATGGCTGCGTGTATATGTCTGACCGATGCTCCTGTCTGATGTGCGATTCGCATGTATTGGGGTGCGCACGTAAACTTAATTTTAACTCTATATCTGTCCATGTTTTTCATGACTTCACGCATTATGCTCTCGTACATTTCTGGACTTATATCCTTCATTTTAACGCCTCTCCCTGTTGGCACCAAAAAGAAGAGGTGAAAGTTTTCTACGCCTAGCTTATCGCAGAAGTCTAGTATTTGGCTAATCTCATGGTAGTTTTCCCAGCTTACGGTGGTGTTTACTTGAATGACGATGCCGTTTGCCCTCAATGCTTTTATAGCGTTCACAGCTTTTTCCCACGACCCTGCTACTCCACGGAAGCCGTCATGCTTTTCAGGGTGAATGCTGTCCAGGCTTATGGAAACCGTATCCACTCCGGCTTCCTTGAGTCTCCTAGCAGTTTCCCAGTCGATGAGCGTTCCATTGCTTCCAACGCCTATCTTGAAGCTTTTAGTTTTGCCGTAACGTATTATCTCGAAGAGGTCAGGCCTCAACAAGGGTTCACCGCCGCTTAGAATCAACAAGGGGCGACTTACCTCGGCTATCTGGTCAATAAGCATTTTCGCCTCCTCTGTGGAGAGCTCCTCCGGCAGCTTTTCTGTAGCGTTTATGTAGCAATGAGGACACTTAAAGTTGCATTTCAATGTGACGTTCCATGAAACGACAAGGGGAACAAAGCCGGCCGCAGCTTCGAATCCTTCAGCTTTGCCTCCAGCGATCTTTATGTGAAATTCACAAACGCCGTCGTTGGCCATAATTTTGGGCACCGCCACCTCGAAGGGAAAGGGGAAACAAATGTCAAGCATGACCTTGGCGTGGCTATAACAGAAAAACCTGCAAAAAAGCAGGCCAAGGGCCGGATCAGTGCCAAGACTTTCAATCATGCGTTTGTAGCTGCCATATATGGGGCAATTCAAGAAACGTATAACACCTTCCAAACTTTTTATGTCCATAGTTCTTTCGATGTTGTGGTCGCTTAGCATGAGCTTGTCTAGCTCATTCCGTCTCAATCCAGCTCTTAAGCTCACTTCCACAGCGGTTTTTGCCGACTGCTCTCCAAAGCTCTCCTGATTCTTTTCCATGACCTCCTTTAGACGGCCTAGGCCATGTTGCGTAGCCGCGGCCCAAGCCATTAAGAAGCCCCTTATAGTCTCGTATTCTTGGCGAAGCCGCATCTCAACAATCCATGCGGTCCATTCGTTGAATATGCTTCTAAGATGAGCCGCTGCTTTCACGTCTCTTTCGTTCATTAGCGTCTCAGCCCAAGCAAGCCTTTCCAGCAACTTACTTCTGATATCTGCTTTCTCATTATTTAACAGAGGTTTCCTGGGGGCGAAGGCCCCGAAGTTTAACGGAAGCTCAGCAATGTTCTCCAGTAACTGTTTGACATCGCTAAGGAATTCATTGTAAAATTTTCCGGCAAGCGAGGCTATGCTTTCGGCTTCAACTCTAAGCTCTTTTAGGAGAATATCTGATTCTGTTGCCATTTTAGTAACCATGGCCATATGATATATGAGTGAGCCTAGCATTCCAGGGTCGAAATCCTTGCTGCTTCCACTACCATAAAAGACTTCGAGAGCAAGCTTCTTGGCATCTCAAAATTTTCAAGAGAAATCGCCTTAATGGCCAAGTCTAATTTCTGCTTTCTTTCACTAAGCAAAACAGCCCATCTATGGCATTGATGGAGATCAAACTTCAAGTTTTGCATAGTTTCCTATTTCCATATCAATTCAATTACTTATTTATTTTTCCATTAGTAATGTCTAAGCGAAGGTAAAAGTGTTTTAGAATCCACGCATAGACGTGGCAATTTTGGCGGGAACATTACTTCTAAACAGCCTTATCGGCGAAAAACTCCCACTTTTTTTAACCTTAGAAGAAGCCAAATTTAGCCTTCTTTTGACGCTTGAACAGCCGAAAAGCGTCAGAAAACTTCCAGTTTTACGTCAAAACTTGGAATTTTTTTATAGTTCGGGTTTTGCTGTTGTATTGTGAATGTGAGTTGCTGTACTAGAGCGGTTATTTCTTTGATCTCTTTCCTCAGCGCTTCTATGTCGATGTCTTTTATGCTGAGCGCTCCTTTTTTGTGTTTGGGGTCCTTTGGAAGGTTGTTTGTTATAATGCCTAGTTCAATGTTTATGGTTTTTTCCATTATTTGGTAGCTTTTTTCTTGCTGCTCTGGATTGTTTGGATGGTCTTTCCATGAGAGCCACTGCCATGCATCCCAGTCCACGGTTACGGTTATTGTTTCATCGTCCTTTATGCTTAGATGGTATGGTGAGGACAGTGAGAGCGGCATGTTCAGAACTGCCAGGAACTGTTTGGTTATTTCAGCCTTTATCCTTTGGAGTTCTTGTTGTGCATGCTTTGTGTGTTGGCTTAGTGCACCTTCCAGCTTTAGCCCTTCGGTCCATTTTATGTTTTGGTTGAATACTTGTATTGCTGCTTTTCCGAGGAGCGTTTGCCACCAGAGTTTCTCGCAGAACTCAAGCTCCCGGATCTTTGCGTATTCCTTCTCAGCCCTTCTGTATTCTTCTAGGAGGTTTTTCAGCGTATATCTGCCTATGGCCGACTCCAGAATTTTCTTTCTCTCGTCAACCCAGACTTGCCATGTCTGCACTTGGCCGCTTCGGCTTACAACCCAGACGGCATCCGCAACTCCTTGAAGTTTTCCACTGAACCATCCCATTCTGTCCTGCACTGCCACCACAAACCTGGCTTTCCGGTCTCTCTCCTTGATCCTTCTGGCCCTTTCGTAAAGTTTCCACTTGCTGGGGTACTTTTCACATTCAACATATAGGTTCTGTGTAGCCTCATAAATGTCCACGTAGGCTTTTTCCTCATCTCCCTGGGCGTTGTATGGATCAAGCTCCTCTTCGAAGCTTATTTGGCGCAATCCCTGGTTCCAGAGGTGCATGGCAGCGTAAAGTCTCATAACTTCGTGTGCGTCGGATCCCTTCCTGATCACTTTTTGATACGTCATTTTAAGCTCTGGCGGAATGGTTGCAATCACCCTTTCAAGCAAGCTGTTTTCTCCTTTACCCGCCAAACCTCTCCACCTCCTACGTTTTTATGTCCTCAAGTTTGGGCTTCTTGGCATCCTGCGCCTGTTGAGTGTTGAGGGCTTCCACAGCCAGGTTGATTATGGCCTCCGCAACGGCTGGAAGATAGCGGATTCCATCTAGGAAATTGTCGATTTCCTGTTGACTCGCAACTGCGTGTTTCAAGCCAAAATTATGTGTACATGCATGTGCTTTTCCCGCTAGGATTGCGTTTGCCTTCCTGCAAGCCGCTTCCAAGGCAAGCCAGAGCAGTCCTTTCATTCGCTTTTTATCGAAAATTATTAGCTGTTTTAGGGGGACCCGCCAAACGGCGACATACACGGTTTCGGAAGCGTCTAGGAAGTAGCGGAACAGCTGGGCGTAGCTTAGCCCCACTCCGGTTTTCACCTCAACAACAACCCTAGCTCCATCAAGGCTTAGGGAGACGCCATTTCCGCCCAATTTGACGCATACGTCCGCCCGTGCGTAAGAGCCACCCGCCTCCTCCTCGGATATGGCGCTGGCGCCTAAAGCCTCCAAGCCAGCCCTAACCCTATCATGCAGAAGACCAACCGCAAGCCTATGATTCTCCATGTAAACAGCATCAACCCAATCACCTACTGAGTTCGCTAACGCCTTAACAATACAGCCTAAACAGTTATACCTGAGCAAAGTGTCCAAAATGAACACCCTCCGCGGTCTTCCCCTCCCATCGTAGAGGTCAAATTTGGCGGCTAAACGGTCGCAAGCATCACCTACACAAGTTTTTAGATACGCGATGAAACCGCTGTGTTCCATAACAATGTCCTCTTACAATAGCTTCACACTCCCAGGCTTCTCAGACAACGTAGAATAGCCTCAGCAGATTGGTGCCGCAAGGTCTTGTGTCCGCGACTTGTTTACAACTGCAAAACCGTCTCTGAGACTCCACTATTTTGGTCGGTGAGTGAACGCTGCCTTTGCCACCATTGTACAACCATATCCTGCCGCAACGATCAACCATGTAAACCTTAAACACATACTTCAGCAGTTCATCAACCAGATCCATCATAGTGGCGGGAATAGCAACAGCAACTTCACAGTCCGCACCGTACCTTTCCACAATCACATTCAGCAGGCCTTCAAGCCTTTGATCAATTACATTAGCGTTCTCTGCACAGCAAACAGCAATTCGCACTCCAAACTCGTCCTCTGCGAAAATGTCAACACGAACCCTCTCACGCACTCCACGGATAACCTTATCAAATGTCACATTGTAGCCGTCAAGCCTAAGCTCTAAGCCAACAGCCAACTGTAGCGAATTCCTTTTAACCTTCCAAGTCTGTCTTTTACTGGTATGCACCATCTGAACCACTCATACCACCTGAATAGTATGAAATGCTCGCGCCCCATATATAGTTTGCGGTATAAGTGGTATATTACACCAATGCGACATAAACTTTTTATACTTAACAATTAACATTAAATCTGATGAGCTTTGATCAGGAAATACTCGAAAACAAACCTGTTCATAATAGACGAAGAACTTTGGAAATGGGCTAAGTATAGGGCATCAATCCTCGGTTTCAACTCAGTATCAGAGTATATTTTTGAACTGATACGGAAAGATAAAAAGAGCACAGAAGAAATGGAAAAAACAAAGTCAAACTAAGTGCAAAATGGCGTTAAAGCATACATTTATTGCATATGTCACCATTGCGTAACGATGCCTCCAAGTTTTGACGTAAAACTAGGATTTTTCAACATTTTCACTCAACTTTGAGCATCCAAATAAGCCTGATGTTGCCTTATTTTTAGGCTTCAAGATAAAACTAGGGAGTTTTCACCGCTTAAAATACCATTCGGGCTTAATATTCCTTAGGCAAAATTACGCACATGCGCGTCTCAAAAGCGCATCTCCACACTTCACTTAGACATTATTGATGGAACAATTTAACGAAAGTTTGGAATGCGAAATTTTCAAAACGCTACGCTTATGGTATAAGTTTTGGGGTATGTTTCGAGGAAATGCTTAAAAATAATTAGTGGTAAACCTTTGAGGGTATTAATCTTTGGTTGATGAGAGAAAGATACCTGCGACTATGTCAACTCAGCATCCGGATAACGTGAATCTTCCAGAATGGTGTGAAGGCACAGTAATTGAGGGGGCTGCTGAAATTTATGAGGCTTATTTTGCTTACAGTCAGCTTGGCTGCCATGAGGTTATGTGGGATTCTGAGGGGAAGGATGTTGACACGCGTGTTGTAAGGAAACTTTTAGACAAGCATCCAGAATTTTTTATGGAACATCAGCTTGGAAAAGATGTTTTCCTAACCTATAGAATTCCGAATCCAAAAATTGAAGGTGCTGAGAGGAAGGTTTTCGTAGAAACTTTGTACAACATTGCAGTGGCGTGTGATGTTGCATCTGCCTTCTACAAGAGGGATGTTGTGCCAATCTTTGAGGTTATACTTCCCTTCACGACGGATGCTAAAGAACCAATTTGGCTTTACAATTATTACAGAAAGGCGATAGCCGCCGTTGAGGAGGCATACTTAGACGACAGCTTAAAAGCTAAAGATTGGATTGGATGTTTCCAGCCTAAAAGCATTGAGGTAATCCCGCTGATAGAGGACTTTGACAGCATCTTAGCAGCTGACAAAATTGTAGAGCCACATATAAAAGCGGTTAAGCCAAAATACCTGAGAGTTTTTATTGCAAGGTCGGACCCGGCTCTCAACTATGGGCTTTTATCCGCTGTTTTACTCTCTAAACTAGCCTTTTCAAAGCTGAAGGTTCTTGAAAAGAAGTTAGAGGTAAGCATACATCTAATTTTGGGGGTTGGATCAATGCCCTTTAGAGGGCATCTTTCACCCGAAAATGTTGAAGAGTTTCTAAGCGAATATAAGGGGTTGTCCACTGTTACGATCCAATCTGCCCTAAAATATGATTATCCCAGCGCGCAAGTAAAAGATTGCATAAACACCTTAAACAAGAGGCTTCCAGACGGAGAACCCCCGACTATAGATCATGCAGAAGAGGAAAAACTTGTTGAAATTCTTCATAAAAGTGGGCGTTTTTATGAGAGAGTTGTTGAGGAGTTGGCTCCCCTCATCAACAGCGTGGCCTCCTATGTTCCCGCGCGAAGGGCTAGAAAGCTTCACATAGGGCTTTTCGGCTACAGCCGCAGAGTTGGAGGAGTCTCCCTTCCAAGAGCAATACCCTTCGCCGCTGCACTTTACTCTCTAGGCATACCTCCAGAATTTTTGGGCGGCAAGTTCTTTGAAGAAATGAAAGAAGATGAATGGAAACTGGTTCAAAAATTTTATGTTAACCTAAAACACGACTTAAACGTGGCGGGCGGCTATCTCTCTTGGCGAAACATAGAAACGCTAAAGAATAATTGCAAATCTGTGGCTGAAAAAGCAGGCATGAGCACGGAGAAGCTGATGAATGTTCTAGGCGAGATCTCAGCCGACATCGAAGCAATAGAAAAAACCTTCAGCATAAAACTTGGACCTAGAAGCTCCCTTGAAAAGAAACATGAAAACTTTGCAAACAACTTCCTAATATCCTACATAGACGACGACAAAGTTGGCGCCTCCACTTCACTTATTGAGGC
>CAZAPQ010000024.1:0-9627 GCA_964487415.1 uncultured Candidatus Bathyarchaeia archaeon
ACACCTATATCGAGAGAACACCGAAGGGGTTTCATTTCTTTGTTTTGCTTGAGAAGCCTTCTGATGCTGGAAACATAAACGTCAAAAATCAATGGGGCTTGGAGCTTCACGTTAACGGGCTAGTGATTATGGCTCCTTCAAGCTATGAAGGCGGTTCCTACACGGTTTATCATGACGCGGAGCCAGTTAAAATTAGCGATTTCTATGAGCGGTTTGCTGAAAGGTTTGCTAAACCAAAATGGTTTAACCTTCCAGAAAAGCCTAAAGCCGGATATAAAGGAGCAAACCCGCCTTGTATTCAAAGTCTTCTAGAGGGTGTTGAGGAAGGCATCCGTAACGAAACCGGTATCCGCCTAGCCTCTTACCTTCTAAATTTCAGAGGACTGCCAAAAACTAAAGCTCTAGCCCAATTACGGGAATGGAATGCTAGAAATAAACCGCCACTTCCCGAGACGGAGTTAAACAATATCTTGAAGTCTGCTGAGGTTCATGGTTACATTTTTGGCTGTAACGATGAGCTGTTAAGCCGTTTCTGTAATATTGAGAATTGTCCATTTGGAGAAGCTGAAGAGGCTGCTAAATCGAAAGTTGTGCATACACCAAGCGCGGAACTTCCAGACGGCCGATTAATCGAGGAAGCTTTCGACGGTAAAGACGTCTACTTTTTGGTTTATAATCCGCAAACGGGCCAAGTGGAAAAGGCTAAGGAAGTTGAGCATGAAGGTATCGTTTACAAGCCCATTGATAATCCAGAGGTTAGGTATGGCTTAACGCTTTTGCCAAGTGAAGCCGCTGAATATGGTTCAGACGAGCAGCTTTACAAGGAAATTCTCGATTTCTTGAATAGATGGCATGATCAGCCTAATGAATCTGAAAGAAAATTAGATGTCCTCTACGTGTTCTTAACCTACGTTTATGATTTACTTCCACGGTTGCCTTACCGGCGGGCTTGGGGCAAATGGGGCCGCGGTAAAAGCGCATGGCTTGACACGGTAGGCTCAATATGCTACAGGCCCGTAATATTGGCCGGCTGTGATACGGATAAGGCTATAGTGCGCAGAATAAATAATTGGCGTGGAACCGCTCTTATTGACGAGGCTGATTTTTCCAACAGCTCCCTCTATGCGTTCATAATCAAAATTTTGAATATCAGTTATGACAAACGTCTCGGATATTACCAAAGAAGCGATGAAATCAACCCAATGAAAACGCTAGTCTATCATGTCTACGGGCCTAAGCTTTTAGCCACACGTCAAGAGTTTAAGGACAAAGCTTTGGAAAGTCGTTGCCTCACTTTTATCGCTTTCGAGAAAGGCCGACCTATGCCACTGTTTCGCTATAAAAAGTTCATGGAAGAGGCTCAAGCCCTTCGAAATAAGCTTATCTTGTGGCGTTTTCGCAAATATTACGATTTAAAAGCTAAAGTCGAATCCTTAGAAACGCCTCAAATCGACATTGAACTGAACATTTCAAGCAGCCGAGTTAAAGAAACAGTGGCTCCTCTGCTTCTGATAGCCCCAGAGTTCAAGGATGAAATAAATAAACTTGCCGTTGAACTTGAGGAACAGCTTAAGGCTACGGACCCAGATTGGCAGCTTGAAAACGAGTTTATCGACGCCATAAACCGCATCCTCGACGAAGAAGGGGTTACTCTCGGAAGTCAAGAGAGTCTCATTTTGGGTGCGGAGAGGACTCTGGAAGATTACCAAAACAAAAAGGTTATACTTAAAGTTCCACTTATCAAAATTGCCAAGCTTATCCTTGACGAGCCAAACCCTGAAGAGGACAGGCTGAAAGTTTTGAATAGAAAGCTGAGCCAAATAGCCCGCTCAAACCTGGGCTTAAGGGTTGTTAGAGGCCGACAAAACCGAAAATTCGTCGAGGTTCCTCTACCTTTACCCCATATGAGACTTCCGAGACTTCAGAGAGTAACCCTTCAAACCGTTAAAGTGGTTGAGTTAGATGATAAACATCCATTGGAGAAGCAAAAGCCCATTGTAATATCTACCTCTTCAGTTAGCCCCGAGGAAAACGAAAGGCGGCTTAAGGTTTGGAACGCTCTGTTTGAGGCGAGCCTAATCCGCGGTTCAGCCTTCCTAGACGAGCTTGTTCAAGCTACGAGCTTACCGGAAGCGGATGTTAAGGCTATATTGGAGCAGTTCCAAAAAGAAGGCAAAGCCTATAGCCCATATCAAGATGCTTGGAAACCAAGCGAGCCTAAACGGATTCAGTTTAAACACTTCAGAATTGTCAGAGTTGTAACTCCGATAAAAGTGCCAGCTTGGTGGGCTTGGAAATCAACTGAACATTTCCACCGGCGGAATCGAAACATACCTTTTGAAGTGGAATTTCCAGACGGTTTTAAAGTAAATGTCCGCGGCCCCCTCACTTGGTTCATAGCGAAACTAAAGGCGTTTGAACTTTTCCCGGAATTAAGGAAAAAACTGAATTTAACCCGCGATTCCACGCTTCCAGGATGCATAGGCTTAGGTAAACCTATACCGCCTAACACGTGTGAAACATGCAAGCAACACTCGGACTATACGTGCGAACAACTCAGACAGATGAGTCGAGAATACTTTAGACAGTTCATTGAAGTTAAGCCTAGACGTGTATATGCGGATGTTAGCCTTTATCTTGGCAAATCGCCTTTTAGGCTTACATCAGACGGTAAAAGAGCCTTATGGCTTCTAATCTTCAAATATATAACCAGCCACAAATATAACGAGCATATTCATAAACAATTTTTTGCAGTGACAGACGATTATGCAAGCTTTATTGTTGCTTCTCAAGACATACCAAGCATAATCGAGGGTATCCTAGAAATTTTGGCAAAACCTGAGAACACTCGCAAAATTGGAGTTATAGGCAAGGTTATGGTGGAAGCTTAAAATGAAGGTTTCCAGCTTAAAAAACCTTTTAAAGGTTTAAAATTGCAAACCGAAACGTTCCGAAAGAATTTTCACCCTTTCTCTTCAGCCCACAAGAAGAGGCTTAGACAGGCTCAAATGCTTCAAAATTTGGCTAAAATTCAAGCTTTGATAAACGATTCGCTTACCAAAATTAACGCTCTTTTGAAAAAGGTTGAGGGTAGACGTGAAATCTTATTGTTGGCACAGATAGCTAACAACTTGCTTAAAGTTCAAACAAAACTTGAGCAGCTTGAACGCTGCATAGAAAAAACCCTACTTGAAAATTCCAGTGGCGGGAATTTTTAAGGGTGGTTTTTTGCGAAGCTACATTTTTACGTCCTACGAGCTTGATGTGGTTCAACAATATTTAAAGACGCGGAAAAGAACCCCGGCCTTCAACAAGCTACTCCACCATATAAGGCATAATCGACGCCTTTTAGATGACATGCGGATTTATTTGATGCTGTTAGCCCTGGCCCGCCGCAAAAGGAAAGATGAACCTATGAAGCTTCCGCCTGGAAGGCCTTCAAAATTCATGAGTGGATTAAAAGGAGTCACATAAAACAATGGCTGAGGCTCCCGCCCTTAAGCCCGCTTCCGCTATTCCAGCCCAAAACGGTCCCGTCTGTCCAGAATGCGGTTCAACAAGGCTGTATAAAGACGGTTTACGCTATTTAAAAGACGGCCAAAACATTCAACGATGGCTTTGTAGAAATTGCGGCCATCGATTTTCATGGCCTAAACATGAACGCAAGAACTTAAAAACCAAACAAGCCATAACTTTAAGCGAATGCAGCTCCAGAGTTTTGGCCCTTCTGGAGCGTAGGCTGGAGGGGGCCATGAGCGTTGAAGAGAAAACTGGAAGCGGGCCTGCGGGAGCCACCGAGCCAAGCCAAACAAGCCAAATGGACGTAAAAGGCGCTATTGTAACTTTCGCTTGGAGGCTTAAGAAGGAAGGATATTCCGAGGCAACTATCGCGGACTATTCTTACATTTTGAAGTTGCTGGTTTCGAAAGATGCAGACTTGTTTAATCCTGAGAGCGTTAAAGAAGTCATCGCCAGACAGGAAACTTGGACTGCACGTAAATGGCAGGCAGTTAAAGCTTACTCAGCCTTTGCCCGCCTGTTCGGGTTGAATTGGACGCCTCCACGATATAAGCCTGTGCAAAAGCTTCCCTTCATTCCAACTGAGGAGGAAATTGACCAGTTGATAGCAGGCTGTAGCCGTCAAATGGCAACATTTCTACAGTTGCTTAAGGAGACGGGGGCGCGTTGCGGAGAGGCATTTAACCTAAAATGGACCGATGTGGATTTGGTAAACAACACGGTTAGAATTACGCCTGAAAAGTCAAGCAATCCCAGAATCTTCAAAATCTCAAACAAGCTTGCCACCATGCTCGCCAACCTCCCCAAAAACTCGCTCAAAGTTTTCAGCTACAAGGACAAGTTTTACCTCAGAAAAGCGTTCTTGAAACAGAGGAAAAGAGTAGCATTCAAGCTTGGAAATCCACGAATACTGCAAATCCATTTCCACACTTTCCGCCACTGGAAAGCCACAACGGAATACTACAAAACCAAAGACATCTTACACGTAATGCAACTTCTGGGACACAAAAACATCAAGAACACGCTAATCTACACGCAACTAGTCAACGTCAACGAAAACGAATACATATGTAAAGTTGCCAAAACCTTGCAAGAGGCAACACAACTAATAGAGGCAGGGTTCGAATATGTCACGGACATGGACGGATACAAACTCTTCAGAAAACGCAAATAAGCAAGAGGGTACTCGACTATTCCAATGGGGTAGTCGTCTAGCTTGGTCAAGGATACCAGCCTGGGGCGCTGGCGATCCTGGGTTCAAATCCCAGCTACCCCACCACAAAGCTAGTCTTGAAACCTAGAAGAGGATGCCCTTATAGCAATAAATATGTTGATAAGATATTTTCATCCTTGTTTAGGCGGTAAACCTTAATATTATCTAAAATTTCTTAACCGCTTGAAGACTCATTGGTCGCGTATTTCATGATTATAAACCTTCAAAGGTGCTTTTCAAAAAAGATTCATTCATCCGGTGCAGAAAATGGCAGACGTTTTAGTTGGATTTATTCTGTGCTTCCGTTCAATGTTGCGATAGGTCCCATCGGAACCCTTGTTCAGCTTTTAATCCTGCAACTTAAAGGGTCCGTTGTAGACGTTGGTTTGGCTGTAACCCTTTTCAACTTAGTTAGCATACCTGCAGCGATGATTTGGGGTTTTGTTACCGATAATTTTCATAGGAGGAAACCGATTATAGTGGCAAGTTATATGGCAACTGCCATGCTACTTTTATCCTTTCTTTTCGTAAAAACTATTAATGAAATCTCGGTTCTGTATGCTCTGCTCTCCTTTGTAACAGCGGCTTCAACAACTCCTCTGAACCTTCTCGTTATGGAGACGGAGCCCAAAAATAAATGGGCGACAACCTTTGCACGCCTTTCTATGACTGCAAGCCTTGGGCAAACTTTAGGGCTGATTATAAGCACATTTTGGTCATATCTCCTTCCGCTCTATTTTCTTGTTGTCCCACTTGGAGTTTTATCTATGCTTTCCGCAGGGCTATCTGCATTCATAATAAAGGAGCCCCACGTCATCTTTGAGCAGCATATAATGGTTATGGATAGGCATAGTTTCCTTCAGCGACTTCAAGCCCTCCCATACATTTTCTTCAGAATTCCAAAAATCAGCGATTTCAGAAAAATCTTCAGAACCATGCGATTCGAACTCGCTAGGCAACATAAACACTGAAAGATACAGGAGGAGGTGTTCTATTTATCATCAGGCTTGTTCAACACTTCCATAGTTCCCTCCCTGCAAGCGAAGCAAATTTCAGATATGCTAATATTCCTTGCAGTGGCCTTAGCGATGATATGTCAAATGATGTCTTTTAGATATGCAGGCCCATACTGTGAGAGGAATCCTCTAATTAAAGTGGCTACGGGAGCGCTTGTTCTAAGGTCTATATGCTATGGAGTTATAGGTGCATCCGCCCATCTCCTATATGGAACCCTATATTTGATCCCTGTTCTAATTTTCTTACCGCTTGGAGCTGGACTGGCATATTCGCTGTACTATACATCCTCTTATGTAATTATTTTTAACACACTAGAGGACCGACATCAGGGCTCCTCCCTCGGAGTTTTCAGCGCATTAGTTGGAATCGCCATAATGTTGGGATCGCTAATATCCAGTTTTATGTCCTTCCATCTTGGTTTTCACGTGACATTGCTTTTGCCGCGATATTCTTGATCGTTTCAGCTTGGCTTCTTTTAAAAGTTAAGCCGCTAGTTTTATAGCTGCCCCTCTAAATGACGTATGACTGTCTTCCGCTAATTTTATCAGCATTCATGGAAACTTTAAAAGCGTGGCGAAAGCATGAGAGAAGGGCAATATTACTATACTTTCTGTGATGCCTGCAGTCAAACTCCAATGTGTGGTATGCGTTTTCTTGTTCAGGACAATTTTATAGCCAAAATTGAAAACTGGCCCAACTTCCCAAACTCTCCCCTCTGCATAAAAGCCTACGCCTTACGGGACTTACGACATCATCCGGAGAGGCTACTTTACCCCATTAAGCGAACCCAAAGCAAGGAATCTAGGAATCCAGGGTGGGCGAGGATTTCATGGGATGAGGCCTACGAGATCATAGTTTCAAAACTTAGGGAGATAAGGGACAAGTATGGACCGGAGTCTGTAGTTTTCTATGTTGGAAACCCGAAGGAGCCCCGTGCCGCCGTTCAGAGGCTATGCTATACCTTTGGTTCTCCGAACTATGCCACTGAGAGTTCCGTTTGCAGGAAGGCCGCTGAACTGGCAGAGCTTCTAACATATGGCTTCCGAACCCTAGGCAATCCTCCAAGAGCCCAAACAAGGCTTTGTGTTATCTGGGGCTCAAATCCAGCATGGTCAGCCCCGTATATGATGGTTAGAATGTTGAAAGCTAAAAAGAGGGGAGTAAAATTCATAGTTATAGATCCACGAATAACTCCGACCTCTGAGAAGCTTGCCAATTTACACTTGCGGGTGAGACCAGCCGCGGATGGAGCCCTAGCGCTAGCGATGATAAACGTGCTCTTCAGAGACGGGATTTACGATGTTAATTTCGCCGAAAAATGGATCTTCGGCCTTAAAGAGCTAAAGGAATATGCAGAGGCCTTTTCCCCGGAGAAAGTTGAAAAGATCACATGGGTTCCTGCCAAAATAATAGAGGAAGCTGCCCATCTAATGATGGAAAACGCGCCTGTGACATTTTGGCTTAGCCCTCAGACAACAATCCATTGTAGAAACGGCGTCCAAAATCATAGGGCAATACTTTCACTTATAGCGCTAACCGGATGCATAGATGTTCCCGGTGGAATCATCATACCTGCCCATCCTCCGCTTTATAGCTGGGATTCAGGAGATCCGGAATTCTGTAGAAGGACAGATATTCTGCCAAAAATTAGGGACAAGCGGCTTGACCTCCAGTTTTTCCCGATATGGGCAAAGTACCTTTCTGAGGTACAGATTAACATGCTTCCGGAATATGTCAGGTCTGGAAAGGTTAAGGCAATCCTCATGTGGGGCGGCAATACAATGATGTGGCCTCAAACTCGGGAGTATCAAGAGGCCATCAAAAGCCTTGAATTCGCTGTTGCAGTGGATTACTTTTATAGGCCGTGGACCCATGACTTTGTAGACATAGTTTTGCCTGCGGCAACATGCTTAGAGAGGAGGGCACCCTTCGCATTCCTCCGTGGAAGGGTCTACGGCAGAAAAGTTTTAGAACCCCTTGGAGAATGCCGGGAAGACTGGCAAATAGCCTTCGATATAGGTGTAAGACTCGGATATGCTGCAGAGTTCTGGAATGGCAATGTTGATGAAGGGCTCAACTTTATTCTAAAGAAAATCGGATTAAGCCTAAATGATCTGGAAAAAAGCTTGGAGTCCGGCGTTGAGATTCCCAGTCAAGAGGTTTATAGAAAATATGAGATTGGTATGCTGAGAGCTGATGGAAAGCCCGGCTTTCCTACACCCAGCGGAAAAATTGAAGTTTATTCAACAGTTCTTGGAGATTATGGTTTTGATCCCCTCCCGGCTTTTAGGATGCCCCTTCAGCCGACGAAAGAGTATCCTTTGATACTTACAACTGGCTGCAGGGTTCCATTTTACGCTCATAGCAGGTGGCGCGAAATACCAAATCTTAGAAGGTTCATGCCCCATCCCGTAGCCAACATAAGCCCGAGGGACGCCGCAGAACGGGGAATAAAAAGCGGCGATAATGTGATTGTCAGCTCACCATGGGGCAGCATTAAGGTGAAAGCCAATGTAACATCCATAATGCTCGAAGGGATTGTGGACGTGCTGCATGGCTGGGCTGAAGCTAATGTTAATGAGCTGATTCCCAGAGAATGGGATCCTATTTCAGGTTTTCCGCCATTCAAAGAGGCCATTTGCGAGGTTAGAAAGGCTTCGTAAGCGTTTACCTATTTAAGAAAGGTTTATTTTGTTGAGCGGAAATTCTTTGAAAGTCAAGGGCGGAGAAAATCCGCTGGGATGTAACCGTTCAGGTTGAACCATAAACTAGGGGAGGTGAGAATGTGGCATACAGATACATTGCAGAGGCTTGGAAAAAACCAGACGAGTCTTTTGTAGGGGAGATTATGCGCCAGAGACTTGTGGAGTGGCGTAAACAACCAGCTGTTGTTCGTATTGAAAAACCTACACGCTTGGATCGCGCTCGAAAACTTGGTTATAAGGCTAAGCAGGGCTTCGTGGTTGTTCGCGTCAGGGTTAGACGCGGAGGCTTTAGGAAGAAGAGACCTAGTTCCGGAAGAAGACCGAAAAGGATGGGTGTGAGCAAATATAAGCTTGCCAAGAGTTTGAGGCTTATTGCTGAGGAGCGAGCTGCAAGGAAGTTTCCAAACCTTGAAGTTCTTAATTCCTACTGGGTTGGCGAGGACGGCCGCCATAAATGGTTTGAAGTTATACTAGTGGATCCTAATCATCCTGTAATAAAGGCTGATAAGGACATAAACTGGATATGCGAAAAACAGCATAATGGAAGGGCTTTCAGGGGACTTACCAGTGCGGGCAAAAAGGTTAGGGGTCTAAGGAATAAGGGTCGAGGAGCTGAAAAAGTTAGGCCAAGTAGGAAAGCGGCTACAGAGGAGTAGTTTAACCATGGAAAACTTAAGACCTGTGGTTTTCAAGAGAGGTGGAAAAAAGCGGACTGGAAGGGGCTTCAGTGTTGGAGAACTAAAAGAGGCTGGACTATACTTAAAGAGGGCTTTAAAGCTTGGGCTTCCGGTAGATCCCAGGCGGAGAACTATTCATGAGGATAATGTTAAGCTTCTCAAAACATTTCTAGAAAGTGGAAAGTCGTTATCCTCTGAGCCTAAGGAAGTTAAGGTGGAGAAAAAGGCTAAAAGCTGAAAGAATAAAATAGCTTTTGATGATGTAGTTTTGTCTTCTAAAATTCCGGTAAATTGCATGGATGTACGGGTGTTCGTCCATGCCACAGAGGAGGAGGATAAAGTCTTAGCGGCACTTTGGAACGTCTTACCATCAAACCTCCAAGGCAACGTGCCGCTTAAAAAAACAAACCTTATGGGCCATCATGGCAATCCAATAACCCTTTTTGAGGTCAAAGTTAAGGATAAGAATCATATTAAAGCCTTTCTTGAGCATTTG
>CAZAPQ010000025.1:0-43229 GCA_964487415.1 uncultured Candidatus Bathyarchaeia archaeon
GCGGCCAGCTATGCCGACAGCCCTGGCAATTGTGCGGAACAAGCCAATAATAGTTCTTTCAGGCAACCCCGTGGCAGCCATGTTTGGCTTTGAAGTCTTTGCCAGACCCATAATTCTCAAATTGCAGGGCCTAGATAAGGAACCGAGACCGATAGTTGCCGCAAGGTTAACCAGAAAAATATCCACAGCCTTAGGCAGGAAAACGTTTGTACGTGTTAAAGTTTTCCAGCGCGGCGACGAGTTCTTAGCTGAGCCCATTAGTTCCAGAGGTTCTGGCGTAATCTCTACAATGGTTAGGGCAAATGGCTACGTTATTGTCCCTGAAAATCGTGAGGGCCTGCAAGAGGGAGAGATCGTCAAAGTGCATCTTTTTGATACCCTCGAAGAGGTGGACTAAACTTGTTCAGAGAACTCTTAACCTTAGAAAAAGCAAGACAGCTTATACGGCAACACTTCAGGATAAGCCCTTTAGGCGTTGAAGAGGTATCGTTGCTAGAAGCCCCTAACAGAGTTTTGGCTGAGAACGTTGTTGCAATGCTTGACATACCACCCTTCGATCGCTCTACAGTGGATGGATATGCCGTTAGGGCTGAGGATACTTTTGGAGCCGAAGAAAACAACCCGGTAAAACTCAAGTTATTGGGAGTTGTGAACGTTGGAGAGATTCCTAGATTGAAAGTGGAACGTGGGACAGCTGTGGAAATAATGACTGGGGCCCCGATACCTGAAGGTGCAGATGCCGTAGTAATGGCTGAAGATGTTGAAAGAAAAGGCGATAAACTACTGGTTTATAGCGCGGTGGTAAAGTATGAGAACGTCATGAAAGTTGGGTCTGATATCAAGAAAGACGAGATCGTACTAAGAGCAGGGCAGGGGTTGGGGGCGCGGGAAATAGGCGTTCTAGCAGCATTAGGTCTTGATAAGGTTAAAGTCTATAAAACCCCTGTTGTCGCAATATTATCAACCGGAGCTGAAGTAACCGAACCCGGTAAACCCCTTGCGCCAGGGAAAATTTACGATATAAATTCCTATAGCCTGAGCGCAGCCGTTCTGGAAAGCGGTGGAAAACCGTTGCGCTTGGGAGTTTTTCCAGATGACATAAATGAAATTGAAAGGGCATTAAAGACAGCGTTAGCACAAGCGGACGTCGTTATAACCTCAGGCGGGGTCTCGGTGGGTCCTAAGGATATAATCCCCAAAGTGCTGGGCATGCTCGGAAAGCCGGGAGTAATCATATGTGGAATAGCAATAAAACCGGGAAAACCAACAACTGTGGCGTCTATAAATGGTAAACCTGTTTTCTCCCTTCCCGGGCATCCCGCCTCAGCCCTAATGATTTTCCATCTTCTAGCACGCCCTGTAATCGAAGGTTTAGCTGGACGAAGTTCCACACAAAACCAGGTATTGAAAGCCCTTGCCTCCACGCGAATGTTTTCAGCAAAGGGCAGGCGAACCTTCGTCACGGTTAGGCTTAAAAAAGATGAAAAAGGCTTAGTTTGGGCAGAACCAGTGCCAACAGGGCTTTCAGGCGCCATAACCACGCTGGCCAAGGCTGACGGTTTCATAGAAATTCCTGAAAACCAACAGTTTGTAGAAGTGGGCGAAGAAGTCCAAGTCACCCTTTTTCAAAGGCTCTCTTTCTAGAGGCAGAGTGAAACGCGAAAATCCATGTTAAAAATAGGTAAACTAACATGATGGATGAGAGAGCTAAATCGCTTCCAATAGTATAGTAAAGCATGCAAACAGAGAATGTTGTGGCTGTAAAAAATAGTATGGTAATAATCCATAACGCCCAGCCTTTTTCCATAAATAATCCAAACGCCGATATTAGACTTAATACCCCAATTAACGCCATGTGAACTAGCCTAAAATCCAAGGCTAAAGCTGCAAGGCATAAAATGCCACTGATAATATAAAAGCAAAGAGCAGCAAGCAAGCCTAAGCTTCTAACTTTAGACTTCAAGCCCATAGTCATCGCCGATTCCAGCATCTAAATTACCGACTAAGATTAATAAGTTTACGCTGTTTCTCTAAACAAGCGAAAAGTTTAGAACAAGCCTTTTAAAATAGGCATGTATGTCAAGGTGAAAACAGCGGTGGGCTTTCGGGAACTTTTCACATCGCAATCTAACATTTTCAGCGGTTTCCAGAGGTCCTTTGAAGAAGCCGATTATGTAGTCATCGGTGTTCCATTTGACGTTACAAGCACATATAGAACTGGTGCTAGATTTGGACCTAATGCAATACGAGAGGCATCCCTAAACATTGAAACTTATAGTTTCCGCAGTAAAATGGACATAGAAGATTTACGGATGCATGATGCAGGCGATTTGCATGTTTCCGCTGATACTTCGGAGACCATTGAAAGAATAGCGAAAGTAGCAAATGAAGTTCTGGAGAAAGGAAAAATACCTGTTTTCATCGGCGGAGAACATACGATAACATTTGGAGCTGTAAAGGGCCTGGGCCCTAAAATTTCGAAAACCGCTATAATAAGCTTTGACGCTCACCTTGACCTGCGGGATGAATTTATGGGGCTCAAACTTTCGCATACAACATTTATGCGTAGAATAAATGAACAGCTAAGGCCGGCCAAAATAGTTGAAGTTGGAACTCGAGCTGTATGCCGAGAGGAGCTAGACTATGCGGAAGAAGCCAAGATCTATTATTTGCCAGCTCACAAGATCAGAAAAGAAGGCATAAATTACGCTATAAAATGTCTAAAGGAGGAAATTTTAGACGCAGAAAGCATTTACTTATCAATAGACATGGATGTTCTTGATCCTGCTTTTGCTCCGGCTGTACAAAATCCTGAATCAGATGGGCTGGAAACTTTCACTTTGCTTGAAGTTCTAGGTAATTTGTGTGATAAAAGAGTGATAGGATTTGACGTTGTGGAGGTGGCCCCGATTTACGATCAAGGTGTTACAGCAATTCACGCTGCTAAAATTATTTTTGAAGTGCTTTGCAATCTGGAACAGCATAAATTTGGCTAAACACTTTATACTTTGCTTTTCAGCATTTTTGCTATGAAGAAACCGTTACATTCATGGATATGAGGATAGAGCCTTCTGCACTTATTCATCCCTCTAAGTCCCGGTAAACCCATTTTTGGCTCTATGTCCGCTAAAATGAATTCTGGATGCCACTTTAGGAAGCGTTCAATAAGCATTTCATTCTCCTCCACTGTTATGCTACACGTGGAGTAGACTAATGTTCCTTCAGGCTTAACTTTTTCAGCAGCATTTTCAAGCATGCGCCACTGGATTTCCGCCATTTTCTCTGCAGAACGTGAGGTAAGTCTCCATTTCGTCGATGGAAGCTTAGCGAAGGAACCAGTGCTTGTACAAGGGGGATCTAAAATTGCAAGATCAACTCCCTGTGAAACTGGTATGGCGTTACATGCATCGGCAATTATGGGTTCGGCAATTTCGATGCCCATCCTAGCAACTTCGTTTTTCCAGATGCTCATCCTACGCCTTGAATAGTCTAAAGAATATATTACGCCCTTATTAGACATCAGCTGGGCTAAATAGGTCGTTTTGGCTCCTGGAGCTGCACAAACATCTAAAACAACCATTCCAGGTTTTGGATTAGCAACTTCTGCTGCGAAACAGCTTGCTTTGTCTTGAATATAGAATAGGCCTTTTTGAAAGCTTCTCGTTCTTGTTAAAGGATGATTTGAACTTAAGACTTTATAGGCATACTTTAGCTCCTCAACTTTCTCTATTTTTATACCATCCGCCATAAGTTTTTCCAGAATCTTGTTCTCTTCCTCCTTGAGCGTATTCACCCTTATATAAGTTGGAGGGCTTTCCAGGTTTGCCTCAAGCATGTCTATAGCTTCCTTCCTCCCAAAAAGCTTGAAGCAGTATCTCACAAACCATGTAGGATGGAATGTTAAAACTCCAATTCTCTCCTCGTCACCAATCCCCCTCAAGATTTTTTCAAAATTCTCAGTCAAAAGTAATCCTAAAATACGCTCAATGTTTCGCAGGGTTTTCCATCCTAAAATTGAGCGGGCATGCTTCACTATTTCGGCTGCCTCTTTAAAATCAACTTTTAACCAGTTTTTGGCAACTCTTGTCTGATAAACATAAAGCCTTAAGAAGGATTGGACGCCAATGGTGAATTCTGTTAGGGATTGCGGCTTCAAAACCTCGTTAATGAAACGGTCTATAAAGTTCCGGCGCCTAACAGTTTCATATACAAGCTTATGGGCAAGCCTAAGGGCATCTGCGTTTTCAATGCCAAGCTGCTTGCTTGTCTTAGTTAAAGCCAAGTGCTCGTTAAATTTCCGCGTTTCCATCCAGCTTAAGGCTTCGATGGCGAGGGCCCAAGCTTCTCTAAACAATTACTCGGCGCTCCAACATTGCTCGTAAGATTTTAGTCTAGCTTGCTCATATTAAAGGTTAGGTTAAGGGCGAGAAATGGCGCAGAAAAAGCTGGACGAATTTTGCCTTGCAAAACCCAAGCCCAAGGAAATAAAAGCGGAGACTCTGCCCTTCATAGAAGCATTAAGGAAGGAGGACAAGCAGAGTTTCCCACCAATAGCCCCAGCAGACCTTCCACCTTCATATTTAGTTTCAGCTACTTACGACGGAAGGGCTGGAAAGGTTTTAATAAAGCTTTACGAGCCTATTTCTGGTAAAATTTACTTTTGGTATGATAATACTGGACATAAGCCATACTGCTTTACAAACTTGTCGCCTTATGATCTTGAGAAAATAGATCGTTTAATGAGTCATCCGGGCTTCGACCATTTTGAGATTGAAGAGAAGTTTGATCCGCTTCTCGACAGACCGATAAAAGTGACAAAAATTGTAGCTAAGGATCCCCTAGCTATTGGAGGCCGCCCCAAAGGCTGCATTAGAGATATAATTCCGGAAGAGTTTCTAAAAGTTTCTGATGGAGCAGTTTCCCCTGAGGCTGTTAGGGTTTGGGAATCTAAGATAAAATATTATCAGTCCTACATCTATGACAGGAGACTTTTTCCAGGTATGATTTACGAAATTAAAAACGGCGCTTTGTTACCGAAACAGCTGGAAGAAGCTGAAGTGATGGTTAACCGTATAAAGGAAGCCTTTAAGGATGCTTCGCCAGAGGAGCTAGAGTATATTGAGCAGTGGGCTAGGCTTTTGGAGTATCCTGCTCCGAAGTTCCGATATGTAGCCATGGATATAGAAGTTTTTAGTCCTGTAGCCACAAGAATGCCTGACCCTCGCGAGGCAGCGTACCCAATTGTATGTGTATCATTTTATGGCTCGGATGATAGGAAAGTGGTTTTCCTCTTAAAGAGGGAAGGTATACGGGAAGGCAATGAACGGTTGCCGGAGGATGTTCAAGTTCAATATTTTGATTCTGAAGAAAAGTTGTTGAAGGCTGTTTTTGATTTCTTATGGGACTACCCGTTTGTCATAACCTTCAACGGCGACGACTTTGACCTTCGATATTTAGCTCACAGGTCAGAAAAATATGGGTTTAAACGTGATGAAATACCGATAGAATTGGGTAAACGTGTTTGTCTCCTGAAGTATGGAGTGCATATAGATCTTTACAAGTTCTTCTTCAACAAGTCCATTCAGGTGTATGCGTTTAGCAATCGTTATAGGGATGTAACCCTTGATGATGTTGGCAGAGCCCTACTTAACCTTGAGAAGATTCCGTTAGAGAAGAGCATAGGCGAATTGACCTACACCGAACTTGCTAGATACTGTTTCAGGGACGCTGAAATCGCTTACAAACTCGCAAACTTTGAAGATGAGCTTGCTCTAAAGCTTATCCTTGTCTTGTCCAGAATAAGCGCCATGCCGATGGAGGATGTAAGCCGTCAGGGTGTTTCTCGCTGGATAAGAAACTTTCTACATCGCGAGCACCGCAGAAAGGGCATACTCATACCAAATGCAGAGGATATCCTTGCTTTAAAAGGTAAAACAGCTACAAGAGCCATAATAAAAGGTAAAAAGTATAAGGGCGCCATTGTGGTTGAGCCTGTTCCAGGGGTTCATTTCAATGTAGCTGTCATGGACTTCCCCAGTCTATATCCATCCATAATTAAGGTTTGGAATCTAGGTTATCAGTCTATTTTATGCCCTCATTCAGAGTGCCGGGCAAACGTTGTTCCGGATACCCCCCATTGGGTTTGCACAAAGAAGCGTGCCTTAGAAAGTCTTCTCATAGGCTCTCTACGAGATTTAAGGGTAGCGTGGTATAAGCCTAAATCAAAGGATAAAAAATTACCAATTGAGCTTAGAAGCTGGTATAACATAATACAGGGAGCCCTTAAGGTTATCCTTAACGCCAGCTATGGTGTCTTCGGAGCCGAAACCTTTGACTTATACTGTCCACCAGTCGCAGAGGCAACTGCTGCCATAGGTAGGCATTCAATAACTAAGATAATTGACAAGGCGAAGGCGCTTGGCATCCAGGTTCTTTATGGCGACACGGACAGCGTTTTCTTAAAAAACCCTACTAGGGAGCAGATCCATGAGCTTGAAGAATGGACTGAACGTGAATTAAAGATGAGTTTAGACTTGGACAAAATTTACCGTTATGCAGTTTTCAGCTCCAGGAAGAAGAACTATCTTGGTGTTCTTGAAGATGGAAGCGTTGATGTGAAAGGGTTAACAGGCAAAAAGCGTCATGTTCCAATCTTCATAAAGAAGGCCTTTGAAAGGATGAAAGAAAGCTTGGCAAAGGTAAACTCCTCAGCGGACTTCGAAAATGCGAAAAAAGAGATAATACAGATAATTCGAAGCTGTTATATGCGGCTGAAAAGACGGGAATGGGAAAGCTTAGATGAGCTTGCCTTTAACGTTGTGTTAGGCGAGGAGTTGGAGCGTTATACGAAAACAACTCCACAGCATGTAAAAGCTGCAAAAATGCTTAAGGATCTAGGCGTCGAGCTAAAGGCTGGCGATCTTATAAGATTCGTTAAGGTTATAAATGAGCCCCATGTTAAACCCGTGGAATTAGCGACAAAAAACGAAATAGATGCGGACAAGTATGTGGATTATCTCCGATCCACCTTTGAACAGGTGTTAGATGCGCTTGGATTAGAATTCGATGAAATAATAGGTCTTACAAGGTTAGAGCGTTTCATGTAGTTGTTTCGGCTTGACCCAATTTTTCCCTATGGGACTTCGATATAATATTTCTAACAATGCAAACCCTAAAACGTTTATCGCCAATATGGAACCAATGAAAACTCCGAGTAACCCTATTTCAACTGGGACTTCAAATATAACCGATAAATAGCCGCCGACGATAACTGTAATGGTGATACTCTCTGCAAGGCATCCTAAAAATCTTCTTATAACTCCGTTTCTGCCTATACGATATGCAATAGAACATGCCAAAAAGTTTGCAAGCGCTCCTCCAATGATGTCTGTTATTCCAAGCCCTCCATAAATATTTGCAATTAAACAGCCGAGACTTAATCCTGCTGCAGCAGGCATCCCGAAAATCATAGATAAAGGAAGCAAAGCATCAGCAACTCTTACCTGGTAAACTCCGAAACTTATAGGCGCCAGAAGAACAACCCCCACGGCGTAAAGCGCCGCAAAAATGGCTGTTACACTTACCTGCCTACTTTTAGACTTCAATATTTTCACCTCCCTACACCGGGGTTTATATGGCGGAACGGGTGGGAGGACCCACTCACCCGCCGACATTGAATTGCACAACAAAGCATTTATAAAAGCGTTTCTGATAGGTGCAAGTTTCTATAGTGCAAGGATGTTGGTAAGCGCAGCGGCTGCTGTTGAAGCTGCTACTAACGCTGAGATGATGAGGACAACTCGTCTTTCAGTTAATGGTCTATGGTAAGTTATGAGTGTTATTAGGCTTCTTCTATGGTTGGAAAACAATTTTTTACCGTCGAATGATACGTTCGCTTTTGTCCTGAAAAGAAAGTAGTTAAGAAGAATTAGTGAAGAATTAAAAATGTAGGGCAGTATCGATATTATAAGACTCCATTTTAGATCAGCAATTATGGCAAAGGCTGCCAGTGTCAGTCCGATAGCGAAAGAGCCGGTGTTTCCAACGAAAATTTTTCCCTTAAAATTGAAAAAGGCTAGAACAAGCCAAACAGCCAAGGGCATTAACAACAGCAGAGCGTTTGATCCAGAAATTATGATCAATCCAATAATGACTATTGCCGGGCAAACCGTTTCAAGGCCATTTAATCCGCCCAGCTGGTTAACTGTGTTGGTTACTATAGTCACAAGTACAGGTATGACCACAAAAAAGTAATAGTTTCCGAAGTCAATGGTTCCGAGAAACGGTAATCCTATGGATGTTCTGACGTGAAGTTTATAGGCCAGGGTCGCAAGGGGTATTGCCGCCATAAGCGGCAGAAATGCCTTGTAACGCCAACGTAGATTCATCCAATCATCAAGTAATCCCATAAAGCCTCCAAAAAGAATACACGTTGCCAAAGTTAAAGCCCTAGAGAGACCTTTTGGATCGCTGCTTTCCAAAGGATGCAAAATGAATAGATATGCAGTACTTGCCAATACATAAATTACTCCCAAGCCCGTTGGCACTAGGGGTTTTCCTGGTTTATGGTAATCCGGAACCCTTGGAAACAACATTCAACCCCTTTCTAGCTTGGATAGTTGATTTTATATAGGCAGACGAGGGGCACAATTCCACCATATTTGTATCCATCATTGTCTAGGCCCGCAATGTAGGCTTCCTCAAAGTAGAGAAGTTTCGTGGTTGGTGGTGATCCGCCCCTTTGCTCTTGTTTCCAACGTTCCACAGCATATGTCATTAGTTTATAGATTGTTGAACTTTGCCCTCTGCTGGCTGATATAAGTTCCGTATTGTCAATCTGTCCATCTTTATCAGTATCCGCCCAGTGGGTTCCCAGTGTGTAATTTCCAAAAAGTTCTCTGACTTTTTCAAAGGCATCAGTCCACATTTCCTCTTCAGGGATGAAACCTTGGCTTACAAGCCGATCGTGGGCCTTTCCGGAAATTCTCGCCATCCACATCCATTTTCCTTCATCGCCGCCTGCATTTGCAAAATTTCCATTGTAGTCGATGGTTACGAATACGAGAATATACTCCGCATTGTAAAGTTTCAGCATTCGTAGGGCTTGGGTTTCATTGGACATGAATGTAAATCCAATATTCTCTATCTGCGTTGAGTTTATGGTGGCGTTGTCAGCAAGGGTTGTTACATTTCCAAGTATGGTAAGCCAGTATCCATAGTCCCACCAGCTGCATACGACTGTTGTGGCCGCTAGGTTTTCCCTAGTCCACTTTAACATGTTCACCCACTCCTGCACTGGTGTTTCTGGCACTAATGAGAGGCTTCCTCCAGATATTGTGGTTGGGGCATATACCTGCCTATACACTTTAGGCATTGGAAAAGCGTAGCTCGTCATGAGAATCATGAATATTAGAAATATGGCTACTCCGCTGAACTCTTTACCCACATATCCCACAGCATATTTCCTCTTACTTATCCTCGGGGGCTCTCTAAGGAGAGTTACAAATGGTTTTAAGAGGCCATTTATTCCCACCGCTACCAAAAGGCTGAAAGCTGGAGCGAAAAGTACAAGCAATCTCACCATGGAGCATGCAAAGTAAAGTGAAGTCAGGCCCAAAATTATGATGAAAAGGTTTCTGTTGCTAGGGCTCCTGAACATAAAAAATAAACCGACAGCAAAAAAGAGTATTCCAATGCCCAGATCATAATACAAGGAACCCCACGCTGATATTCTGTGTTCAGCCACAGATTCTATAAGCGGTGAAGCCTCCCGCGTGAAGGGATTTATAACTGAAATGAATTTCCCGGCAATATTTTGTATGTATCCTGTTATCGAGAGCGCCGTGAAGCCGCCCACAAGCATCAAAATTAAAGCTGTTGCTACAATGGCTTTCCCTCTAATGGTGGTGATGTTTCTTGAGATCTCGGCAAGACATAGCAAACCAAAAACCACGGCAACGGGCATTATGGCGCTTGTTAACAGATAAGCTGGAGAAAGTTTTGGAACGTTTATTGCTATGAAAAGGCCCAGCCCAAAGGTTATGCTATAGGTAATTAGAATTTTAAGGTTATACCTCTTTAACAACAGCAATATAAACGTAAAGAGTACCGTTACGCCTATTGGGTAGTATGCAGCTCCCCAACCAGCGCAGAAATATCCTAAAGCCAGCCCGGAAGAAAGAGCATACTTGATTGTCGAATTTATATGTCTATTTTCCTCAATTGCCTTTAAGAATAGAAAGATAAACAAGACCATGGCGAAAATACCTATAGTTTCATCATCGAAGAATCCTACGGATGTCCGCTGAATATATGATGGATGTAAAGCTAAGATTAGGGCGGATAAAAGGCCTACCAGCCTACCGCCGATGTCTTTTCCTAAGAAGTACATCGCTAATGAGGTAGGTATCGCCATTATTGCTGGGAACAGCGCGCAGAAACTCATAAGGTCTATGCCAACGCCAAAAATGGCGATTATTTCATACAGGAGCGCTGCCGTTAAGGGTAGTCCCGGGTATGCTGCTCTTGCGATGTTGATTCCTTGAGGGTACCATCTTTGGTAGTCTACCCAACTAGTCCAAGATGTGAAGCCCTTTTTTACAATGTATTCTGTGAAGCGATACTGGAAGTAGGGGTCAAACTCTGAAAGCAGTAGATTAGACTTTCCGGTCGCTGGGTCTATTTCCCACCTTATTGGGAAAAGGCGTATGGTGAAGGTCAGAAAGAGTATAAGGGTTAACGCCGTATAGGTTAGTATCGATGAATGATCGGTTTTTAGGCGAAATTTCTCAAAACCTTTAATCCCGCTAACAATTTTCTCCTTTACTGTGTTTGTTTCACTATGCATTGTTATCCCTTTTTAATGGATATGGAAACGCTTTATTCCTTTATTTTCCTTGCGGTTACTATTTAACTGGTTTTACTTCAACATTTATTGGTACAAGGGCAAGTTTTTTACCGCATTTTGGACATTTTCCATTATGTTTGCTTATTATTTCATCCGGAGGCTTGAGTTCACTCCCTTCATATAAGAGATACCCACATTGGTTGCATGTAACAGTCTGGGGCATGTGTGACCCAGGTTATGAAAAAGTTATTGGCATATTTATGGTTGCTGGTGTTACTTTTAGTTTTCAGAGAAACTCTTAACTACCTTAGGGTTTATCTCTAAAAACTAAATTGCAATGGTATGGCTCATATGGAAAAATTTACACTCATCATAACTGAAAAACCAGATGCTGCACAGCGCATTGCCGCAGCCCTCGACATAAATGGTAATTTAAAGAAAATGGAGGACGGTGGAGTACCTTATTATGTGGCTTATAGAGACAAGCCTATAGTTGTAGTTCCAGCTTTAGGTCACCTTTATACAGTTGCCGAAGAAAAGCATGGAAGGAGCTATTATCCAGTTTTCAGTTTTAGATGGGCTCCTCGTTATGTTGCCGAGAAAGGCGTGAAGCACATCCGCAACTGGCTGGACACAATATCAAAATTAGCAAAAGGCGCTGACATGTATATTGATGCATGTGACTATGACATTGAAGGAAGCGTCATAGGCTACACTATTTTGAAATATGCTTGTGGAGATAAGGAAAACGTAGCAAAGAGAATGAAGTATTCCACTTTGACCAAGGAGGAGCTTGAAAAAGCGTACAATGAACTTTTACCTACGCTAGACTTTGGCTTAATAGAGGCTGGTAAAACTCGACACGAAATCGACTGGTTATATGGGGTGAACCTATCACGAGCGCTGACCATAGCCGCCCAAGTCTGGAGCGGGCGGTACGCAACTATAAGCACTGGGAGAGTCCAAGGTCCCACTCTAAGCTTCCTGGTCGCCAGAGAGAAGGATATTAGAAGTTTTGTACCAGCACCATACTGGGAAGTTAAGGCCCAGATCGAAATAGATGGTAGGGTTTTCGAAGCTGAGTATGAAAAGGAAATTATTAAAACTAGAAGAGAAGCTGATGCTGTTGTTACCGCATGCAAGGGCGAATACGGAATTGTAGAGGATGTCGAGGTTAACGAGTTTAAGCAAATGCCGCCAACACCCTTTGATATAGGTGCTTTACAGAGTGAAGCCTACAGCCTGTTTGGCTACACTCCCAGACGCACCCTCGACATTGCACAGCGTCTATACCTCGATGCTTTAATCTCATACCCCAGAACAAGCAGCCAAAAGCTTCCTCCATCAATAAACTACAAGGAGATCCTTGAAGGTTTAAGCGGAGTGTCCGAATATCGGGCACTTGTGAGGGAGCTTTTGGCTAAAGGCGAGTTAAAACCCAATGAGGGTAAAAAAGAGGATCCTGCACATCCCGCTATCTATCCCACTGGCAAGCTGCCAGAAAGACCACTTAATGATTCAGAGATGCGAATATGGGATCTAATTGTCAGGCGTTTTATGGCGGTTTTCGGTGAAGCTGCAATTCGCCGGAGTGTTAAAGTCAAAATAAAAGTTAACGGACATGCTTTCTTTTTAAGGGGGAGACAAACTTTAAAAGAAGGGTGGCTGCGGTTTTATGCACCCTACATGAGATCTGAAGAAATTCTTTTGCCACAAATAAACATGGGGCAAAAAGTCAGGGTTGATCGAATTATTTTGGAGGACAAATTTACCAAACCCCCGCCCAGATATAACCCGGGAAGTCTCTTAAAGGAGATGGAAAAAGCTGGAATAGGGACAAAGGCGACTAGAGCTGATATTATTCAGACCCTCTATGATAGGAAGTATCTGCGGGGGGAACGTATGGTGGTCACTGACTTGGGATTCAAGGTCTTCGAGATTCTTCAGAAGTATTGCCCAACCATAATTTCCGTGGACTTGACGAGGAATCTAGAGGAAAGGATGGATAGGATTCAATTGCATATGGAGAGTAGGGAAAGCGTGATTCTTGACGCCATTGAAATCCTGAAGCCCGTGGTTGAGGAGTTGAAAAAGAGGGAGACCATAATAGGTGAGCAGCTGAGCCATGCCGTGAAAAAGTCTAGATTGGAAGAAAGGATTGTTGGATCCTGCCCTGTGTGTGGAAAAGGGTCTTTGATGATCCTCTACTCAAAGAGGACTGGCAAGCGCTTCATCGGATGCACCGAGTTCTTTAAAGGATCATGCAAGGCTTCATTTCCCCTGCCTCAAAAGGGCAATGTTATACCATCAGAAAAAGCTTGCCCAGAATGCGGCTGGCCCATGGTGCAGGTTAAGATCAAAGGCAAACGTCCTTGGACTCTTTGTTTTAATACGGATTGCCCGTCAAAAGAGTAGAGGCTGGGATAAAATGAGGTGTAAACTGTGCAGCAGGGATGCCGTCAAGAATGGCTTTTGCGATCTGCATTCTATGGCATATGATAATGTGGTTAGAGGCTATGAAGCTTGGAAGAAAGCTTTAGAAATCTCCTGGAAAGACTATTTAAGAGAGATTGTTAAAAATCCTTTAACCGGCATGTGGGCCAAAGAGGTGGCGGAACATTTAATGAAAAATAGAGGCGAAGCCTAATGGCGCAGAGGGCTAAGAAAACAATTTCTTCCACAACGTTTTTCCTGCAAAGATTCTATAAGAAAACGTCATCACTACGCCCTTCAGGCTTTACATTAGCCCTAGTAGCGGTGGCCGTCACTATCTTTCTGCTAGGAGGCGGGCTATATAGCATAATAGTAAAACCTTACCCTGCAGTATATTATGGCGGACGCTTCCTTTTCGTCTATCCACAATTATCAGAGCAGTTTGTATCCGACAGCATGATCGCAATGATTCTGCTCTCCCTAGGCGTAATAGGATTGGCTTTCATGTATCAAAGTACAAAATACGCCCTCAAGCCAAGGCAAGCATATATGATGTTTATCGTTGGAGTGTTCCTTCTCATTATTGCTTATGCATCAATAGAAGCTATACTGCATTATTGGAAGGGCATTTAAGCTCTTTTCACCATGGATTGCTCTTTAACCCCAATTTGTAGGCTGCAAAATTTGTAAGGAAGTGTATTGGAGGAGTTATTATCAAGGCTGCGAGGACAATTTCCGAGCTAAGTATTCCTAGTGGATAAGCAAAAAGTAAGGCTCCAACTATAAAGTCGATCTGATCCACCACTGGCAAAGGTTTCCCAGGCGCTATCCCTATTCTCCTTTTTATGAAGGCTCCTATTAAATCGCCTAACAATGCTCCCACAGATGTTAGAAAGCCAAATATTGGAGGATACTGGCAGAAGATGGCGTTTTCTATAATTCCAACGAGGGTTCCAGCAGCGAGTCCGGCGATGAATCCTTTATATGTTTTGTTCTCTCCGAATATGGGTTTCCCATCTATGAACTTTTTACCAAAATCTATAGGTAACCCCCCTCCAGCTAGCACCGGTGTAGCGTTTGCGCAGTAGGCTGGAAATATGACCTTTAAGGTATCAACAACAATTTTAAATATCTCGCTCATTCCTATGCCTTCAAGCTGGTTTATAATCAGTTAATCCCTTTTCTTCTATTTTAAGATAGCAGAAATCAGTTTTCCCGGTTTTTGATTTTTTCTCTACTGAGACCTTTATGATCCTTATGTTTTCCGTTAATTTCATGGCCATAATTGTATCTGCCCAAAATTTGAGCACTCTTGTGGCTACTGGTTCTACATGTGCCAGGTTTTCGTCAAATACGCTTCTCACCTGGCTTGTTATCAGAACGGCTATCCTTTTAGTTCTGGAAATTTGCGCAAGCCATGCCATTTGCCTATTTAATTCGCGGTTTAGTTCAAACCTTTTTTCTGGATTTTCTGCAAGCTCAGCCCTATAGAGTGTTGTGAGCGCGTCAATGACCAAAAGACCAAAGTCTTTGGTTACGTAGTCTGCAAGTTTATCTATGATTATTGTCTGTTCCCCAAAGTCCTTTGGTCTTGCTAGTATTATTCTCTCCGCGATTTTCTCAAAGTTTTTGGAGGCTATTTGCATCAGTCTTTTTGTGGAAAAAGTTCCATCACAGTCGACAAACAGCGTTTTAAGCCCCTTTTCAGCGCAGCTTACGGAGCATTGTATTGCCATGGTTGTTTTAGCTGTCTCAGGTTCACCGTAGATTAGGCTAATCTCTCCAGATGCCAGTCCCCCCTCTAGGATTTCATCCAGCTCTCTGCATTTTGTGGGGATTTTCCATGCTGTCAACACATTAATGATTATAAGCGACAACGATAATAACTGTTTATGCTCAACAAAGCCAGGAAGACATATGAAGGCTAAAATTGCAGTGGCAACAGTTTCAGGAAAAGCTTACTACCTAATTGTCAGCCAATTGAAGAAGCTTGGCATACCATTCTTAAGCCTGACACCTTACGAGCCTATACCCTTAGACGTAAGGGTTGTAATAACCACTGAAAAAGAGCGTCCCCTAATACACCATGAAAATGTTTTATCATTGAGGGATGAGTCCAAGTTACCCACTATTATAAACCAGGCTTTGAAGTTAGCTGAGGGAAAGAGCTTCTATGAAAAAATTGTTATTGGTGTTGACCCGGGAGAGATTTTCGGCCTCGCAGTTCTTGCTGATGGAAAGGTTATAGGCACTGAAAATTGCTTCAGCATAGATGAAACGTTAAGTAGGATAAATAGCCTGTTAAAAACTCTAAGAGATGTTGAAGTTTCCTCGTTTGTAGTTAAGGTTGGCGATGGGATTCCAGAATATAGGGATAAAATTTTAATTGCTTTAGACAGGATGCTTCCATCCGACATTGTGCTGGAAAGCATCAGCGAGGAAGGAACAAATCTCTCTTTTAATGAGGGTAAAAACCGCAGAGGTTTAAGAGACATAGGTTCGGCAATAAAAATAGCGATGAGGAATGGTTATATCTTTCCAAGGGGGTCGTCAAGTGAACATAAAAGTTGAAAGCAACAAAACATTAATTGTGGATGGTCCAGCCTCTGTTTCGGTGGTTTCTGGAAAGGTGGAAATCTTCGGCCTTGTGATAAACGGGGCCGGAAAAGTCGTTGTAAGGGATGGCAAAAGGATACCATTTAAGGTTTTGGAGACAACGACTTTTGATATTTCCTTAGGAGAAAATGCCTGCGTTGAGGAAGTACAGGGATCCACAATTCCACCGTCATGGGAGAGGGCTCATGAAAACCTTTCAAGTCTTCAGTCAAGGCCTGCCATAGCCATGGTGCTAGGCGCCGTAGATTCTGGGAAAACTAGTTTCTGCACATACCTTGTGAATAAGCTGCTGGCAGGCAATCACAAGGTTGCCATTATAGATGGTGACCTTGGGCAGGCTGATGTAGGGCCACCCTGCACTGTAGCCTATGCAATAACTTCAAAACCAATAACAGATCTTTTCAATCTAACATTGGAAAACGCCTTTTTCGTAGGCGTCACTTCACCAAGCAAGGCTGTTGAAAAGACAATTCAGGGCTTGACCATATTAAAGGATGAAGCTATAAAAAAGAATCCTGACTTTATCATTGTAAACACTGACGGTTGGGTTGATGGAGAGGATGCAGTAAAGTATAAGGCTCAGCTTGTCGAAAAAATTAACCCGGATATTATATTTTTCATGCAACAGAATAATCAATCGACGCCTTTACTAAATGAACTTGGAAACCGTAGAACTATGGTGGTCGAATCTCCAGCTGCCGTAAAGCAGCGGAGCAGGGAAAAAAGACGAAGTTTAAGGGAATTGGGCTACTTAAAGTACCTTAGAAATGCGAAGGTGCAATCTATCCCCATAGGCTGGGTTAAAATCGAAAACGGAGAATACATGTTTATAAGCAGAAATCCTGCGGACATAAAGTTGGAGAAAAATTTGCAGAGACTTATTGGCGTAATGCCTCTACATGTTTCGGAGCTTAAAGATAAGCTGTATCTAGTTTTCGGTAAGGGTCGCCAGCTAACATCTGAAGAAATCGTGAAAATTGAGAAATCCCTCGGTAAAAAAGTTGTAGTGACATATTCAGGGGATGAAGAGAAGCTTCTTGTGGCTCTATACAGCGGAGAAAACAGGTTCTTGGGAATTGGGATTTTACGTGAAATTGACTACAAAAGGAGAACCCTGAAAGTTTATACGCCAGTTTCAGGCGGTTTTTCGAAGATTGTTATTGGAAAAGTCAGGCTAGACAAAAACTTTAAAGAAGTTTCCCCTCTAGATTAGGGGTCTGCTACTTTCTTTTCTTACCATTAAATTTTGCGGATGGACAAAGTGTATTAACTGGACATTCATGGCACAATTGATTTCTAGCCTTACAATATCTTCTTCCAAGCAGAATAAGTAGGACATGAATGTCTGCATAATCATCAGCCGCATACAATTCTTGAAGGGCCTTTCTAACATCTTCATAGTCCCCTTCCATTGGCGCAAGCCCAAGCCTTTTTGACACCCGCTTAACATGGGTGTCAACTGGAATCGTTGGTTTGTCCCCTGAAAATAATAAGACAACATCAGCAGTTTTAGGTCCGACTCCTGGAAGCTCCATTAATGTTTTCCTCGACTCTTCTAAAGGCATTGCGAGAATGGTTTGCAGGTTACCCCCAAACTTTTCGAGGATGATCCTTGAAACCTCCTTTATCACCTTAGCCTTATTCCTATAAAGTCCAGCAACCTTTAGGCATTCTTCAATTTTCCCGATTTCGGCGTCTGCCAAGTCTTTTGGGGTAATTGGAAAGGTCTTAGATAATTTATTAAAGGCCTTCGCTGTGTTCCTGTCTGACGTGTTTTGTGAAATTATTGTTATGATCAAAGTTTCAAAGGGACCCCTTCTGGAGGGCAGCCAACTTGAATCTTTGAAGTGTTCTCGCAGAATCTCGAGTATTTTTTCAGCGGTATTCCTGTCCATACAACCCCCTAGTTTGAAAGTAATAAATACTATATTGCAAATTTTAGGTATAAGTAATGACGGTGGGAGTTTGTGGAGCGCGCAAGGATTGTTAAGGATGAGATCGTAGAGCATAACATTCGTTTTCTCGCTGTTTATCTTGAAACAAAAAATGCCTGTCTGGTTCTATTAAGCGAGAGGGAGGATCGGTTGGGAACGTTAGCTATAGCTGTGCCAAGAACAGGCAGCGCTGCTGGTCCTCCGAATTCATCAATTCTTCTTGGAGATAGGAACACAATTACAGCCCGTATGTTTGCGGAATATGTGGCTTCAAGGAAAAGGAAAATAGCCCTAGTTTCTATATATCTGGAAACAATAAGCGAAACGCAATCTCAATCAATTTTGAAGAGACTTTTAGAGAGAGTGATGCCAGAAACCGATGTTATGGAAGGGAGCTTCGCATGAGCCTTAGAAGTTTCTTGAAGTATGTGGAGGAGCTAGGCGAAGTACGTCATATAGAAGATGAAGTCTCCCCAAGGTTTGAAATCCCCTATATAATTAAAAGTTTTGACATTGATGGTCCTGTTCTGATGTTTGAGAATGTTAAGGGTTATAAAAATAAGGTTGTGGCTAATGTCTGTGGAACTAGAAAGAGAATTTGCGCAGCTCTCGGTGTTGGACCAACCGAGCTTTATGATAGACTTTTGGGTGCATGTAGATCCCCTAGGCGACCGGAAATTGTCGAAGACGGCGAGGTATGCGAGGTCATTGAAAAACCTGACTTGTTAAAGTTTCCAATTTTGACCCATTTTGAAAGGGATGCTGGCGCATACATTACATCCGCTGTTGTCCACGCTAAGGGTGTCGATGGAAAAATAGAAAATGTGTCCATTCATAGGTTGCAGATACTTGACGAAAGGCACCTAGCTATACGTTTGGTTCCCCGTCACCTCTATAGGTTATGGCAGTTAGCTAGGGAAAAAGGCGTGGATTTAGACGTTGCAATATCCATTGGAGTTCACCCCGCAGTAATGCTTGCGGCCTCCTCTTCCCCTCCCTTCGGAGTATGCGAGTTTGACGTTGCAAATGTGCTTCTAGATGGGCGCCTCCGTTTAGTTAAGGGTAAGTATGTAGATGCCTATGCGCCAGCTGATGCGGAAATAGTCTTAGAGGGCAAATTGTCGGCAACCAAAGAGGTCTTAGAGGGACCTTTAGTTGACATCACTGGAACGTATGACGTGCAACGGATGCAGCCCATAATAGAAGTTGTAAATGTCATGTACCGCGGAGACTACATTTATCAGGCACTGCTACCTTCAGGGGCTGAGCACAGACTCTTGATGGGTTTGCCCCGTGAGGCATCAATATATGAGGCTGTTTCAAAGGTTGTGCCGAAGGTTTATGCCGTTAATCTTTCGGTTGGAGGAAGCGGATGGCTTCATGCGATAATTGCAATTGAAAAACAGGTGGATGGAGATGCAAAAAATGCCCTGCTGGCTGCCTTAGCAGCCCACCCAAGCCTAAAGCATGCCGTCGTCGTCGATTCAGACATTGATGTTTTTAATATATCTGATGTTGAGTGGGCCATAGCAACAAGGTTCCAGGCGGATGAAGACTTAATATTAGTAAAGAATGCCCGCGGGTCAACATTGGACTCCTCAGCGGATCAGGAAACTGGAACGACCACGAAAATGGGAATCGATGCCACAAGGCCTTTGGCGAAACCTGGAGAGAAATTTGAGAGGGCTAAAATCCCAGCTAGCAAACGTGTCGAGGAAATAGTTAAAAAATTGTTTTTGTAAAGTAATCTCAGTTAAGTGTTGACTATTTACTGCGATTATTAAACCTTAATAATGTTAATGCTTATGTTTACAGGGTTGATGAAGACCTTAGTGTTGAAAATGGATCCTGAAGCTCCAGATGCTGAAAAGATCCGTTTTGCAGCCGATATAATAAGGCGCGGAGGTCTTGTTGCTTTTCCAACAGAGACCGTTTATGGATTGGGGGCTGATGCGCTAAACCCGAAGGCCGTGTTGGCGCTGTTTGAGGCTAAAAAGCGTCCGCTTGATAATCCTCCAATAGTGCATGTGGGAAAAATTGAGGATGTTTATGCCTTGGTGGAAGAGGTTCCTGAAAAAGCTAAGAGGCTTATGGAGGTTTTTTGGCCTGGACCGTTAACTTTAATTTTTAAGCGATCAAAATTTGTGCCAGATGTAACCGTTGCTGGTTTGGATACTGTTGCAATTAGAATGCCTGGGCATAATGTGGCTTTGGCTCTTATCAGAGAAAGCAATTGTCCAATAGCAGCTCCCAGTGCAAATCTTGCTGGAAGGCCAAGTCCGACGACAGCTCAACATGTTTTAGATGATCTTGCCGGGAGAATAGACGCTGTTCTTGACGCGGGTCCCACCAAAATAGGTGTGGAATCAACGGTTCTTGACATTACTGTGGATCCGCCGCAAATTCTGCGGCCCGGAGGGGTATCCTATGAAGTGTTAAAGGATTTTCTGGGGGAGGTGGATCTAAACCCTGTTGCAATTGCAAACAAAGAGTTGCCAATAAATGAGGTGCGTTCTCCCGGAGTTAAGCACAAGCACTATGCCCCTAAGGCTGAGATGTTCCTTGTCGAAGGGCCCGTCATAGCTATCGTTGAGAAGATAAATGCGCTTTCAAGGGACTTTAAAAATAGAGGTTTTAAAGTTGGAGTTTTGGCAACAGATGAAACGGCAGCATACTATCATGATGTTGACGTTGTTAAATCTCTTGGAAGCAGAAGCAACTTAACCGAAATTGCTAGGAACCTTTTTAGACTATTGAGAGAGTTTGATTCGGATGGAGTCGACATAATTTTTGCTGAGGGGATTCCCGCGCATGGGGTTGGTCTGGCCGTTTTAAATAGGCTTAGAAAGGCCTCTGGATACAGAATTTTGAAGGCTGAGTAAGCGAAAAATTTATATAGAAGCAACTTTTTCAAGCAGTTTTGCTTAAAATAAATCAGTTAATCAGTTACAGGGTGATGCCCATGTCTGCCATACCTGGAACCGTTCCCGTCTTAATATTAAAAGAAGGAACTGGAAGGACATCTGGAAGGGAAGCCCAACGAAACAACATCATGGCTGCAAAGGTAATCTCTGAAATGGTAAAGACTACACTAGGACCAAAGGGCATGGATAAAATGCTTGTCAGCAGCTTTGGCGATGTTACCATAACTAATGATGGAGCCACAATACTCAAGGAACTGGATGTTCAGCACCCTGCCGCAAAGATGCTTGTGGAAGTAGCTAAAGCTCAAGACAACGAGGTGGGTGATGGTACAACCACAGCTGCCGTTTTAACAGGCGAACTGCTCGCTAAGGCTGAGGCTCTCCTCGACCAGAACATTCATCCAACCATCATTATTGAAGGCTTTAAAAAGGCTCATGAGAAGGCTAGGGAAGTGCTGGACAAGATGGCTATTCCTGCTAGTATAAATGATGACAAGCGCCTTTTGGACGTAGCTATGACAGCCATGGGTAGCAAAGGCGTAGCTACTGCTAAGGACCATTTAGCAAAGATTGCCATAGAGGCTGTTAAACAAGTTGCTGAGGAAAAAGATGGTAAATTCAAAGCCGATATAGATCTAATCAAGATACTGAAGAAGCATGGAAAAAGCCTAGAGGAAACAGAGCTTGTTAAGGGCATGGTCATTGATAAAGAGGTAGCTAATCCACAGATGCCAAAAATGGTTAAGGATGCCAAAATTGCACTGCTGAATGCTAAATTGGAAATCGAAAAAACAGAGTTTGACGCCAAAATTAACATTGAAAGCCCAGAGCAAATGAAGCTGTTCCTAGACGAGGAGGAACGGATGCTAAAGGAGATGGTGGACAAGATAGCTGAGGTTGGCGCGAATGTTGTTTTATGCGAAAAAGGCATTGATGATGTGGCTTTGCACTTCCTTGCCAAAAGGGGAATATTAGCCGTTAAAAACATCAGCAGCAGCGACATGGAGAAACTTGCTAGGGCTACCGGAGGAAAAATAGTTGCAAGTATAAAAGATTTAACACCTGATGCTCTCGGCGAAGCAAAACTTGTCGAAGAAGTCAAAATAGGCGATGACAAGCTGGTTTACATCAGGGAATGCAAGAATCCAAAAGCTGTAACTATAGTTGTTAGAGGTGGAACAGAGCATGTGGTGGACGAGGCTGAGCGTTCGCTGCACGATGCCCTCTGCGTTGTAAGAAACGCCATAGAAGATGGAAAAATTGTTGCGGGTGGCGGGGCTCCAGAAGCAGAAGTAGCCAAGCAACTTAGGGAATATGCCGTGAAAGTTGGCGGTCGGGAGCAATTGGCCATTGAGGCTTTCGCTGATGCCGTTGAATCTATACCATTAACACTTGCTGAAAACGCTGGTCTAGATCCTGTTGACGTAATGGTGGAGTTAAGAGCCGCCCATGAAAAAGAAAATGGCTCCAATATGGGTGTAGATGTATTCAGTGGCAAGATCAGAGACATGCTAGAACTTAACGTGGTTGAACCTTTGAGGGTCAAGCTTCAAGTCCTCAAATCCGCAACTGAAGCGGCAAGCATGATCTTAAAGATCGATGACGTAATCGCAGCTAAGGGTCTAGAAAAGGAAAAGGAAAAGGAGAAAGAGAAGAAGTCATCTGAATCCGAAACCTCAGAATTTGATTAGCTGACTTTATCCCCACTTTATTTTTGTTAGGCTTTCGTTCCCCTGATTTCTTCATCCTCCTGATTTAGAAAGTTTAAAATCGCTTACACAGTTTTCTCTAAATGAGGATCAGGTTTGAATCAAAAGCTTGAATATGAGGCTCCAAACTGGGACGATATATACCAAATGCTTCTGTACATTGCTGATAAAATAAAAGGTTCTTCATTTAGGCCAGACATTATCATTGGTGTTTCAAGGGGCGGGTGGCCGCCTGCAAGGATTCTTTCAGATCTTCTGGATAATCCAAACCTCGCTAATGTTAGAGTTGAGTTTTATGTTGGAGTTGCTGAAACAAAAAATCAGCCAGTTTTAACTCAGCCTGTATCTGTGGATGTGAAAGATAAGAAGGTGCTTGTAGTTGACGAAGTTGCTGATACTGGAAAAAGCTTAGAGCTCATAAAAAGACACTTGCTTGATAAGGGTGCAAAAGACGTCAAAATTGCCACATTATACTATAAACCATGGAGTATCGTTATGCCGGATTACTATGCGGCTAAAACCACTTCATGGATAGTTTTTCCATGGGAGATAAAGGAAACTCTAAGAAAAATAGTTAGAAAATGCCGAGAGGACAGTAAGCCGCTAGATGAGGAAATATCCAAACTATTAGGGGCTGGTTTATCAAAAGAGATCGTGAGTAAATTTCTTAAAGAAATCTTGGAGGATGAAAATTGCTGAGATACATTGAAGACTTGAAAAAATTTGTCGCAATAGCAGGGTTTAAAGACGCAAAAATAACTGATTTAGAACAGTTTTTTGAAAAAGTTAGAAATACATTAGCTCCTCATGTGGAATTCCAGCTTTTTGACGCAAGACTCATAGCTACATTTGATCACTTGTTTTTCGCTTTTTTGAACGCCTTGACAGCTTTTAAAAATGGGGAAAACATTTCGAAAAGTTTGGCCATGGAAATTATGCTCTTTGCATCTGGACAACGTCAAATAAGAAAAGCTATGAAACTCATCGGAATTAAAGATGGCACACAAGAAATAGTGGTTCTCGTTGTAGGCGAGAATGCAGAGAAAGTAAATTTAGCCTTAGCCTGCATAGGCAATTTTGCTAATGCAAAGCGTGATGACAGCGTTCTTGATCTAACCGAAGATAAAATAGAGGCCATCCGGAGAGCCTTCAAAATATCTAATGGAGAAATTGAAGCTGTAATAAGGGATGGCGACTTTAAGGAGGCTGTTAAAAAACTAGTTATTGAGCGGGTTGCTTTACTTTCCACTCGGCGCTAACCACGTTTTAAAGTACTTTCTCTTTCATAACTGATAGAATGTCTTCTGGTTTTATGACAGAAAGGCCTGTGAGCCCTCCTATAACTTCGATTAAGAGGATTTTGTCTGGATTGTCTAGATTCACTTTCCTGTTGATAACCGAGGCTGCGGCCTCTATAATGCTCTTTGTGGATGTGTCCGTGAAACGTTTCTCCACAGTAATTCTAAATGTTTCATTTTGTTCAATTTTCGTGCCTAGCTCTTTTGCTGCATTCTGGATTTCTCTGAGATCCGTGCGTACAACCTTTTGTACCGGTATGACTCTTAACAAGTAGCGGAACTCATAGGGGTGCTCATGGAGAATTCTCCGGAGCTTTTTTATCACCTCCATTGGATCTAGAACGGTCTTTGCAGCAATAAGCCCTGAAACTCCAGTTTTATCCACAGTTGGCGACTGATCTCCTATTTGTCCAAGCAGATACCATAACTCAGAGCAAGCCTCAGTTTCATTTCCCCTTGAAGTTGTTGCTAGGATATTAAAATCCCTGAGCATATCCATGCCTCTTAGTGTTAAACCTTCAGCGATTAATTATATGCTGCTGCATAACAATTTAATTTTTCCTAGTTGGTCAGCGCAGGTTAGTCGGCTTTTTCATAGCTATGGGAGCTCCTAGCCGTCGCCTCACATCATCCCAAAATTATGTAATATATAAAAAGCGTAATTTATCCATTTTGCAAGCGCCACACTTAAGATAGGCGACTTTAATGATTGATCGGGGAACGTCCTTGCCAGGGTCAAAGCCTGTAATTGTGGTTCACGGCGGCGCTGGAAGATGGGATCCGCAGCATAGCGACCCAGCTTTAGAGGGTGTTAAGAAAGCTGCAGAATTGTGTTTTAGCCTTTTAGCGGCTGGAGGGACGGCATTGGATGTTGTTGTTGAGGCTGTAGCCCTCATGGAGGATGCTGGCATCTTTAACGCTGGAAGAGGCTCAGCTCTGAATATAGATGGGCATGTAGAAATGGAAGCCTCAGTGATGAATGGTAAAAACCTTGATGCTGGAGCTGTTGCGCTTTTAAAGGACGTGAGGAACCCTGCGCGTTTGGCAAGGCTTGTTATGGATAATACTGATCACGTTTTTATTGTAGGCTAGGGTGCTGAAAAACTTGCAAGAATATTTAATGTTGAAAGGACACGCGCGATGTCATCAAATTCTCAGCTTGAAAGATATGTGATGCAAAGGCAGGCCCTCCTTGATGGGAAATTTAACTTACAAAAGCTTGCCAACTTGGTCAGGGCTCATCCTGAACTATTTAGCATGAAACTGTAGGCGCTGTGGCATTAGATAACCATGGCGATGTTGCGGCCGCTATTTCCACTGGAGTTTTTCCCTTGAAGTCTCCCGGCAGGATAGGCGACTCTCCGTTGATAGGTTGTGGGACATATGCTGATAGTCAAAGCGGAGCCTGCTCAGCGACGGGTATCGGAGAAATAGCCATTAGGCTGGTTTTGGCTAAAACAGTCTGTAACTACATGGCTTGGCAAAACAGCCCAAGAAGCCGTTGAAGAGGCAATTAATCTCGTTAACAAACGTTTTCCTTCAATTCCAAATACCATTGGCTTGATTGCTGTTAGTTCTAAAGGCGAGGTGGGTGCGGCTCATAACTCTGATAATCTTTGTTGGGCGTATATGATCCCTGACACGCCCTTAGCCTACCTCAAGGCAAAGGTTCTAAGGTAAGCTTAAAGAAGGGAGCAGTTTTTGAGCTCATAATTTCGACAACTGTCAAATAAAAACATTTAAAGCCATCTTGAGGGAATCCTTTATGCACTTATCACGAGGTGTGTTGAAATGTTGTTCCGCGAAGAAGAGGAGTGGGAAGAAGAAGAGTGGGAAGAAGAGGAGTGGGAAGAAGAGGAATGGTGAAAACTCAAGGATCTCCAGGCTTCCCTTATTTCTTTTTAATTGGTCAATCGAGTTTTTGATCATATTATCTTAGTATTGTTGCTGAGTTGTTGATGGAAGATGCCGCGGGTTGCAGTGCTGGATTCGGATAAATGCAGGCCGAAAAGCTGTGATAGGTTATGCTATCGCTTTTGTCCCATGGTTCGAAGCCGAATGGAGGCAATTCGCTTTGAGGATAAAAGGCCGATTATCATTGAACCCCTATGTTCCGGATGCGGGATCTGTGTTAAAAAGTGTCCATTCCAGGCTATTTCAGTAGTTAATATCCCAGATGAGCTTGAAACAGAATGTAGCCACAGATTTGGTCCCAACGCATTTAAGCTTTATAGGCTCCCAGTGCCTTCCCCTGGAACGGTTTTAGGGCTTCTTGGAAAAAATGGCATAGGCAAGACCACTGCCATTAGAATACTCTCCGGCGAAATTAGACCAAACCTTGGAAGCTATGAAAATCCTCCATCATGGGAAGAAATAATACGGTGCTTTAGAGGCTCAACTCTTCAAATATACTTCCAGAAAATGAGCGAGGGAAATCTTAGGGTCGTCCATAAACCCCAGTATGTTGATAAGATACCTAAAGTTGTATCCGGGAAGGTTGGAGAGCTTTTGTCAAAGGTGGATGAACGCAACGTTCTTGATGATATTGCAGAGCAGCTTGAACTTAAAAAGCTGTGGGATAGGCCCCTTGAAGCCCTTAGTGGCGGTGAACTTCAAAGGGTTGCCGTGGCTGCTGTAATATGCCGAGATGCGGATGTGTACCTGTTTGATGAACCCTCCAGCTATTTGGATGTTAAGCAGAGGCTTATGGTTGCAAGGGCTATAAGAAGCTTAAAGAAATTTGAAAAGATTGTTGTGGTTGCTGAGCATGATTTGGCCATATTAGACTATTTATCTGATCAAATATGTCTTTTCTATGGAGAACCTGGGGTTTACGGTATAGTTTCCCATGTGCATGGCGTCAGGGCAGGCATAAATATCTATCTTCAAGGCTTCATTCCTGACGAGAACGTACGTTTCAGGAAGGAAGCTATAATTTTTCATGAAAAGCCGCCCACAGAAAGCCCAGAAGTGGGGGAGGAGCTTTTAGGATGGGATAAGCTAGAGAAGACCTACGGGAACTTTAAACTTATAGCTCACCCTGGAAAGATAAGGAAGGGCGAAATTGTCGGAATCTTAGGACCTAATGGTATAGGTAAAACCACTTTCGTGAAGATACTAGCGGGATTGGAGAAAACTGATGATGAACGCGAGTTTAAGACACTTTCGGTAAGCTATAAACCTCAATACATTTCTGCAGAGTATGAGGGGACGGTCCAGGATCTTTTGATGGCCGTAGCAAAGGAGGAGTTCACATCAGGCTGGTACAAGTCTGAGATCATTGAACCTCTTGGACTTAATCGCCTCTTAGATAGGCAAGTATTTGAGCTGAGTGGTGGAGAGCTGCAGAAGGCAGCCATCGCTGCTTGCCTCTCTAGGAAGGCTGATCTTTATCTCTTAGATGAGCCTAGTGCCTACCTGGATGTTGAAGAGAGGCTTCACATGGCAAGGACTATTCGTAGGGTTATACGGTACCGCAGAGCTACAGCCCTTGTGGTTGAACATGATGTTGTAGCCCAAGACTTCATCGCGGATCGCCTCATGATTTTCACTGGAGAGCCTGGAATAAAGGGCATTGCACATCCACCGGTCAGCCTTAGGGATGGTATGAACATGTTTCTTAAGGAAATGAATGTGACCTTTAGAAGGGATCCAATCACTAAAAGGCCTAGAGTTAATAAAGAGGGTTCGAGGCTTGATATTTATCAGAAGAGTGTAGGCGAGTACTATTATGTGCACTATAGGGACTTGAAAGAGGAATAATTGTGCCCAGGCCTTAAGCTGATGATTGATTAGGAATAAAATTAAAACTTTGAAGCAATTTTTAAGGCCGGAAACAATTCCGTTCAAATATTTAAGGGTAAAAAGCCCAATACTGTTGTCGCTTGTCTCCGAATAAATCGAAATTTCTGGTTTAAAGTGATAGTTAAATTAATGTTTGAGCTGTGCATAGAAATGAATTCGAACATTGGTGGAGTAGGTGACACAGGTAACCTTCGAGGAAATCAGCCCAGCGGACTTTTTCTATCGTAATCGTGACATAGCTGGCTTTACGAACCCCTCAAGGGCGGTTTTCGCTGCAATCCGGGAGCTTGTCGAAAACTCTTTAGACGCGGCTGAAAGCATAAAGGTTCCTCCCGACATATATGTTAGGCTGTCCTTTGAGGGTGAAGCAAGCGCTGAGACTCAAATCTACAAGCTGAGGGTTGAGGATAACGGTACTGGGATTCCGCCACAGTATATTCCCTCAGCCTTCGGTCAAGTTCTCTACAGTTCAAAATACAAGCTTAAGCAGCAGAGGGGAACCTTTGGACTCGGCGGAAAAATGGCGCTCTTATATGGACAAATAACCACCCATCAGCCAGCCCTTATAATATCAAGCACTGGTGGCGCAAGGATCTTCATGTATAAACTCATGATTGACATTCAAAAGAACCGCCCAATAATTCTTGACAGGAAAATCCTTTTGAATAAAGATGGGTGGCGGGGGACAATTGTCGAGTTCACCCTTGAAGGCGACTATCTGAGGGCCATGCAAAAAATTTTAGAGTATTTCAAGCAAACGGCAATGGTGAATCCCTATGCCAACCTAACTTTCGTGGATCCAAAAGGGAGACTCTACAAGTTCGTCCGCGCAACCACGGTTATGCCTGACCCGCCTAAGGAAACTCTTCCACATCCCTATGGGGTAGATGTAGAATTTCTTCAGCGTATAATACAGGTTACGGAATGCGATAACATGCTGGACTTTCTTAAGACCCACTTCCACAGGGTTGGAGATGTCACGGCGAAAAAGTTTCTGGAATTCAGCGAAATAAGCCAGTCAAAAAATCCAAAGAAGCTTTCCCATGAAGAGATAGTCAGGCTCGCACAGAAACTAAAAGAATTTAAGGAGTTTCTCCCTCCAGAGGCTAGTTGCCTGTCCCCGCTTGGAGAGGAGCTTCTTAGGACTGGAGTTTTGAAGGAACTAAAACCCGATTTTGTGGCTGTTCATCAGCGGAAACCTGCTACTTATGCTGGTCACCCATTCATAGTTGAGGTTGCCATAGCCTATGGCGGCGAGATCCCCCAAAGGGGAAACTTCGTAATTTACCGTTTTGCTAATAGAATCCCTCTGCTTTACGACGAGGCTAGTGATGTTTCTGTAAAGGTTATAGAATCAATAAACTGGAGGAGATATAAGATCACGCCTGACATGCCCGTAGCCATTATTGTGCATATATGCAGCACGAAGGTTCCATATAAAACCGTAGGCAAGGAGTTCATAGCGGACAGACTTGAGGTTAGACGTGAAATAGCTAACGGCATAAGGGAAGTTGCCCGTCAGCTTCAGCGCTTCCTTTCAAGGAGGGAGCACGTGGACAGGGAAAGGAAGAGACTTGGAGTTTTCGGCAAGTATCTTCCAAAAATTGCTGAGTTCTCCACAAAGCTTTCCGGAAAGGATAAGGTTCCAGATGTAGAGAAACTTTTAAGGAGTGCACGAAAGTATGACGTTGAAGGAGGCTAAAAGCGTAGCTGAGAAACGCGAAGAGGTTCTAGCAGCCCTAAAAAGTTTTGGGACTAAAATCTACGAGCAGCTTGATAGCGGGCTTTTCCCATCCATAGATATGCCCAGCCGCTCCACGGAAAACATCTATTACGACCCAAAACTCAGACAGTTTATCCTTGGGGATAAAAGGATTAAACGAAGCGCCCGCAACATTCGCCACTTGAAGCCCTTCACCCAGCTCGTATGGGCTGCTCTATTCTCCTACGAATTGACATCCCAGAGAAAAACCTCAACGCTTAGGGATGTCTACTATTCAGCCCAAGCCTATGAGATGTCCTTTAAGGATCAGCAGGAATCTAACAACATAATAACCGACCTTGAAACTATTCTAGGACACCCAAGGGAGGACTTTAATATTTTCCCCGAGGAACGTTCAGCGGTTTTTGGGGATCTTACAATCCGCTATACCGTGCCTGGATATGAGGGTAAAACCCTAAATTTGACCTCTCACCCCGACGGCGTAATGATTGGGCCAGCTTTAACGTCAGCAGAGTTCGTGGAAACCTCAGCTGACAAGGTTATAGCCATAGAAAAAGGCGGTCTATTCACACGCTTCATAGAGGAGAACGTGCATAAGAAGTTTAATGCCCTTCTCGTGCTTACAGCCGGGCAAGCTCCAAGGGCGACTCGCCACTTTATTAGAAGGCTAAACAGGGAGCTTAAACTTCCAGTATACATTTTCACCGACGGGGATCCATGGGGCATGCATATAGCCATGGTCATAATCTCCGGATCTGCAAACGCGGCCCACCTAAGGGATCTAACGACTCCTGATGCGAAGTGGAGCGGAGTTTGGGCCACAGACATCGTTAAATACAAGCTGCCCACAGATCCGCTGGACGACATAGACATTAAGAGGCTGCATGAACTTCAGAGGGACCCAAGATATAAGGAGGATCCGCTGTGGCAGAGGGAAATAAAGACCTTCTTAAAGATTAGGCGAAAAGCCGAGCAAGAGGCCTTCAGCAGATATGGTCTCACCTACATCGTTGATGAATATCTGCCCGCCAAGCTTGAAGAGACCAAATGAAAAGAAGAAATTTAAATAGGTCTTGAAAGCCTATTTAAAAAGGCATAATTACGAGGAGGATTAAGCTTGAGTGGAAAAAGCCGTTTTGGTTTAAGCGCCGCCGAAAAGTTCTTCGGTTTAATCCTTTTAATCGTGGGCGCCGTATCAGCTTATTTTACTTTCACAAGTATTGATGCCCTAGGTCCTTACACGGGCTTTTTCGGCTTTTTAAGTCTTATTTTGGCTACGCTTGGCTTTATCATGATAATTGCAAAAGTCGAGTAAACTATGATGTAACTGCCTTTTTCAAATTCAATTTAAGATAAATTATTCGAGATGTAATGGTGTATCGGAAGATTTTTAGAGTATAGCTTATTAATTTGAGTGGATTGGCTATTTGCAGTTCGTTGGGAAGATAAACAATGTCTATTCGCCAACCTATCGTCTGCGTTCTTGGACATGTGGATACTGGGAAAACTCTTTTGTTAGATAAGATCCGTAAGACAAGTGTTCAAGCGCGCGAAGTTGGCGGCATGACCCAGCACATTGGCGCCAGCTTTTTCCCTATGGAAACTTTGAAGCAGATGATAGGTCCTTTTCTTTCAATGTTGAAGGGTGAAATTCAAATTCCAGGGTTGCTTATAGTGGACACTCCGGGACACGAGGTTTTTACAAATCTTCGTAGGCGAGGAGGAAGCGTAGCTGACATCGCCATACTCGTTATTGATGTACTTAAGGGCTTTGAAGCTCAGACTTATGAGTGCATTGAAATCTTAAAAGCACGGAAAACTCCATTCTTGGTTGCCGCCAACAAGATTGATCGAATCCCAGGATGGAAACCGCGTTATGACATGCCCTTCCTTGAAAGCTATAAGCTTCAGGACAAATACGTCCAAGAAGATTTGAATAACAAGCTTTACGAGATTATTGGAAGTTTTTCCCGTTTGGGTTTCAATGCCGACCGCTTCGACCGCATAAAAGATTTTACGCGCACGGTGGCCATTGTGCCTACAAGCGCCAAAACAGGAGAGGGCATCACGGAGCTACTAGCTGTTCTTGTAGGTTTAACCCAGCAATATCTAAAGAAGCGCCTTAGAACAACCTCAGGTCCAGCTAAGGGAACGGTTTTAGAGGTTAAAGAGGAGCCTGGCTTAGGATTAACTATTAATGCCATAATCTATGATGGGATCCTCAGAAAAGATGATTTAATTGTTATTGGAGGTAAGGGAAAGCCTATAATCACCCGCGTCAGAGCCCTCTTAGTTCCCAAACCCTTGGATGAAATGAGGGATCCCAGGGACAAATTCTCATCCGTAGAAGCTGTATCCGCTGCAGCTGGAGTTAAAATTGTGGCCCCTGAGCTAGAAGGCGCCTTGGCTGGCGCTCCATTATACGCAGTAGGCGAGGGGGAGAACCCTGACAAGTATGTAACGCTTGTCTCGGAGGAAGTTGAACACATAATAATTTCCACCGACGTTGAGGGTGTTATCGTAAAGGCGGATACGCTGGGCTCTTTGGAGGCAATTGCTGAATCGCTGAAGCGTAATAACGTGCCCATAAGGCTTGCGGATGTTGGTGACGTTTCAAAACGTGATGTTACCGAAGCTGCAGTGGTGAAGGAGCGTAATCCGTTCTATGGGGTTATTTTAGCCTTTAACGTTAAAATTCTTCCAGACGCTGAGGAAGAAGCTGCAAATAACGGTGTTCAAATATTTAGGGAGAAAATAATCTATCATCTTGTGGACAATTACATTTCATGGCTTAAGATGCAACAAGAATCCAAGATCGAGCAAGAATTCGCCAAACTGGTTAAACCTGCAAAGATTCGGATTTTGCAGGGCTATATTTTTAGAAGGGCTAAACCCGCCATTGTTGGCATAGAGGTTTTAGCTGGAAAGATAAGGCCCAAACTCCAACTTGTAAGGGCTGAGAATGGCGATGAGGTTGGCGAGATACTTCAAATACAGGACAAAGGAAAGGCCATTCCAGAAGCAAGTGAGGGGATGCAAGTGGCCATATCCATAGACAAGCCTATGGTGGGGCGCCATATATTTGAAGGGGACTTGCTATACGTGAAAGTACCAGAACACCATGCAAAGGAACTGCTGAAAAACTTCATGGATAAGCTAACTGTAGAAGAGCGGGAAACCCTAAATGAGTACATTAACCTGATGCGAAAGAAAATACCCTTCTGGGCAGCTTAGAATGCTGGCGGTTTTCTCTTCAGGGAGAGCACCTTGATAAGATAAATAGTTTTAATGCATGGATTTTCCGTTTCTGTGAAGTATTAAAATTTCATGAGAGCAGATGAATGTTTCCTATGCGGGTATTTTTAAGATATTTTTGGGCTGCTCTTTGGCATTCATAGGCTTGTTTTCTGCTTGTTGTTTGCAGATCGTTCATGACATAGCAAGGATAAACGGCTAGTAGCGTGTAGGGAATTTCTGGGCTAATTTGGCTTATGAACTTGGCTATGGCTTCCACTTCTTGGGCGTCCACGTAGCCTGGCACAAGCAGCGTGCTTGCTGTTAGCAGCGGCAGTTCAGGCCGTTTGTGGTAGTATTTTTCTCCTAGCAGGTGGAAGTTTTCCAGCGTAGGCTTATTTGAGACTCCGCATAAAGCTATGGCTAACTCTTCGCTGTAGGCTTTTATGTCAAATTTTATGTTACCTCCGCTTTTTAAGGCATATTCAGCAGCTTTTTCCGCCATCTTCGGGTTCATGTAGCCGTTAGTTTCCCAGCAAACACGAAGGATGCGTTTTTCCCCCTCGGCCTTTTCTAAGGCTAGGCGGCTTGTCTCCAGAGAGTGGGGCATCTGCGGTGAGGGGTCACCTCCGAAAAAGCATATGCATGACACATTTGCTTCGAAGGCCTTTGAAGCTAGGGCTTCCGCGCTTATTACTGGCTTCCGTTTGACTGTGAGATTTCGGTAATGCCAATTCTGACAGTAGAGACAATCGTAGCTGCAGGCGCCATAGAAAACTGCCAAGTTATAGAAGCCATATTCAGCTTCAGGCTTGTAGGCGTACCTTGGATATCCGCTTCCTGTGCAGCCTGGACAGAACCACCAGCTCACACAGTTTGTGGGTAACCCATCATAGTACCACTCTAATATGCCCCTTTCAGGTGTGCCGCCATGGCGAATCAGCTGCCCGTCAACGTTCCATACAAGCCCACAGAAACCAACCCTTCCAACACCTATCACACAATTGTTGGCGCAGACGCCGCATGGAATCCCATTAATATCTCTTGGCGGTTTCGGCGGCAAACCGTAAACGGCGCGATTTTTTGCGTGGATTTCCCCAGCAATTTCAAGGGCTTTTTCCGTTTCTCTCCTTATGCACTTGAGGCAGGCGCCGAGGTTTCCGGAAATTAAAGGTGAGATTTCACCGCATACTTGGCATTTTCCCATAGCTAATCTAAAATAAAAGCCTGTTAAACAAGCCTAAAAGTTTAGAGGGCATAGCCCCCTCCTACAGGCGGTATTATAGCCAATATGTCCCCGTCCCGAAGTTCGGTCTTTAAGCCTTTAAGGGTTGAGGTGCTTCTCCCATTTATTAGGAATTGGAGGAATTCCTTCACGTCGCCAGTCCTGCTGTCATAAACATATTCCACAAAACCCTTCCCATAACGCTCAGCCAACTTCCCAAGAACCTTCTCTACCGTAACTTCCTCGCAGTCTGGAAATTCCAGTGTTTCCTCGCGTTTACCAGTGATTTCTCTAAGCGTGGTGAAGAAGCGCACTGAAACCTTCAAGGAGCTTTCACCGTCAAAATTGAATGCAGAAACAAATGGAAAAGCTTTTTCCCACAGCGGAAGCCACTTTATAGGCAAACGGTAAAGTGTATGCATATTGAATGCTCTCATAATGCTCGCAATTGCCGTTGGGCTTGCAATGGATGCCTTCAGCGTCTCCATAGCCTACGGAGTAACCAAAAGCAACGGAATAACCGACGCCATTAGAATGGCTTCTTCCTTTGACGCTTTCCAAGCTTTCATGCCAGTCTTAGGATGGCTTATCGGCTTTGACCACTGGCTTGCATTCGGGCTTCTAACCCTAATCGGATAAAAATGATATTTGAAGCGGCAAGCACGGAACATAGGCCAAGGGACAAGGGTTTGACTTTCTCAAACTTCTAATATTATCTGTTGCCACAAGCCTAGACGCCTTGGCAGTGGGCTTAAGCTTCGCCCTTCTAAAAGTTTCAATAATCATGCCAATAGCCATCATCGGTGCAGCAATCTTCATCCTATCCTTCCTGGGCGCAACCATGGGAGAAAAAATTGGAAAAGGCTCAACTGAGCAAAATTGAGGTTTTAGGCGGACTAACCCTAATAGCCATAGGAATAAAAATTATGCTAGAGCATATGGCTTAAACAAAACATTTGTTGAGTTAACAAGCGTTTCCTCTTGGAAAAGTTTATATCTTACCGCATTTCAGCTTATCTCCGATTGAAAGTTTTACCTTTAAATGGAGGAATAGATATGGCTTACTTGACAACCACAGCTTCAGGTCAACCCGTCCTAATCCTAAAGGAGGGGACCTCTAGAAGCCGTGGAAGGGAAGCTCAGAGAAACAACATTGCTGCTGCGAGGGTTATAGGTGAGGTTATAAGGACAACGCTTGGGCCTAGAGGCATGGATAAGATGCTCATTGATAGCTTAGGCGACATAACGATAACTAATGATGGTGCTGCAATTCTGGACGAAATTGAGGTGGAGCATCCGGCAGCTAAAATGATGGTTGAGGTTGCAAAAACTCAGGATGATATGGTTGGAGATGGAACAACGACGGCTGTGGTTTTGGCTTCCGAGCTTCTTAAGAGGGCAGAGGAACTTTTAGAACAGAATATCCATCCCACAATAATTGTAAGCGGATACCGCAAGGCTGCACAGAAGGCTGTAGAGGTCATAAACAGCGTTGCAAAGGCTGTGGATGTTAATGATCGTGAGATCCTGCGTAAAGTAGCCGTGACTTCTATGGGAAGCAAGGCCGTTGGAACTGCGAAGGAGCATCTTGCTGAGATTGCTATTGATGCTATTAAGCAAATAGTCGAGCAACGAGGCGACAGAATAATCGCGGACATAGATAATGTTCAGGTCATAAAGAAGACTGGTAAGGGTCTCTTTGAATCCCAACTTATTAATGGCGTGATAATTGACAAAGAAGTGGTTCACCCGGGAATGCCAAAGAAGATCGAGAACGCCAAGATTGCCCTTTTAGACTGCCCACTTGAAATCGAAAAGACCGAATTCAGCGCAGAAATAAGGATCCGCGATCCCAAACAGATGAAGGCCTTCTTGGATCAGGAAACTCAGATGTTGAAGGAGATGGTTGACAAGATAAAGGCTGCAGGCGCCAATGTGGTCATGTGCCAGAAGGGTATAGATGATATGGCTCAGCACTTCCTAGCAAAGGAGGGCATCCTAGCAGCTAGACGGATAAAGCAATCCGACATGGAGAAGCTTGCAAGGGCTACTGGCGGACGTATAGTTACAGACATCGATGATTTGACGCCCCAGGACTTAGGCTACGCAGCCCTTGTTGAGGAACGTAAGATCGGCGAGGACAAAATGATTTTCGTGGAGGGCTGCAAGCATCCACGTTCAGTGGCCATTCTCATCCGTGCAGGTCTAGAGAGGATGGTTGACGAAGCCGAAAGAGCCATGACTGATGCCCTATCAGTGGTTTCAGATGTCATGGAGCATAACAAGATCGTTCCAGGAGGAGGTGCAATTGAAGTTGAAATTGCAAAGGAACTGCGCGATTACGCCAGAAAAGTTGGCGGAAGGGAGCAGCTTGCCATAGAAGCCTTCGCCGACACCATCGAATCGGTTCCCAGAACCCTAGCCGAGAATGCGGGCCTGGAGCCCATAGATATAATTGTTGAGCTTAGGGCTGCCCATGAGAAACCTCAGGGCACAGCCATGGGCGTCAATGTTTTCACAGGAAAAATCGAAGACATGTACAACCTCGGCGTTGTGGAACCAGCCATTGTCAAGGAGCAAGCAGTAAAATCGGCAACAGAAGCAGCTTCAATGATACTCCGCATAGACGATGTGATCGCTGCGTCCAAGCCAAAAGAGGAGAAGGAAAAAGAGAAATTTGGCGAAACTGAAAGCGAAGAATAAAACCCAAATTTTTCTACGTCCAATTCCCCAGCTTCTTTTTAAACCAAATCCATTAGCATCATAAACATTTATCCGGCTCTAAGAGAAAAACTAATAGAGACAATTTGATTTATACGCTGTGTACGACTAGCCGCTCCGGTAGTATAGTCCGGCCAAGTATAGCGGCCTCTCGAGCCGCGGACCCGGGTTCAAATCCCGGCCGGAGCACTTAATATTTAGCGCATTTTAAATTAGTGGAGGGTTTTATTTGCATGTTCCAGTCATGAGGGGTGAGGTGCTTCGATTTCTTGATCCTAAGCCTAATGAGAATTTTGTAGATTGCACCGTGGGCGAGGGTGGTCATGCGCTTGCCATTTTGGAGAGGAATAAGCCTTATGGTAAGGTTTTGGGTATAGATCTTGACCCTGAAATTCTTGAAGGGCTCAAGAAATCGGTTGATGGGACGGCGTTGGCTGAGAGGCTTATTCTTGTTCATGGAAATTTTGCGGATCTAAAGACTATAGTTGAGCAGTTCGGCTTTGGGAGCGTGTCTGGGGTTTTGTTTGATCTTGGGTTTTCAAGCTGGCATATAGAGGAGAGTGGCAGGGGCTTTTCATTTATGCGGAATGAGCCCCTTGACATGAGGTATAATCCGCAAAGCCCCTTAACGGCTGAGGCTATAGTGAATTTTTGGCGTTTAAAGGATGTTGAGGAAATTCTGAGGCGTTATGGTCAAGAGAGGTTTTATAAACGAATAGCCAGGGAGATTGTTTCCTCTAGGCCTTTGAAAACCACAATAGACCTTGTTATGGCTGTTGAGAGGGCTACTCCTCCCTGGTATCATAGGCGGAGAATCCATTGTGCCACAAAGACTTTTCAGGCGTTAAGGATAGCTGTCAACAATGAATTGGAAAACTTGGAGAGGGCCCTGCCCCAGGCCTTGGAGGTTTTGGAGAGGGGCGGAAGGCTTGTTGTCATAGCTTTCCACTCGCTGGAGGATAGGATTGTTAAGAACTTCTTTAGGGAAAAGGCGAAGGAGAATCTCCTTAGAATATTGACAAAGAAGCCTTTGAGGCCGTCGAAGGGGGAGGTTTTGGAAAATCCCCATGCGAGATCGGCGAGGTTGAGGGCTGCTTTAAAGCTATAGGCTTTATCCTTTTATGGGGCTGCGAATAGGTGATTTATCGAGGGTGGAAACTTTAAATGACTAAATTCCAGAAGCTTTAATTTTTTGGGCTAGTTCATTAATTTTGATAACTTTTTGCTCCTTCTTCCGCATGTCCCTGAGAACGACCGCTTCTTCCTTAAGCTCTTTTTCCCCGACTATCACGACATATGCTATGTTCCTTCTGTCGGCGTCCTCTAGGGATTTTGAAATTTTTCGCCCTACAACCTCCATTTCTGATGGTATTCCCTCACTTCTTAGCCTTTCAGAAATTTTTACGGCTTCAATGGTTAAGTCCTCGCTTACTGGAACCACTGCGACTTTACATTGCTCTCTAAAGTCTAGGGTTGCCCCCTGCTCTTTTAGGGCGAGCATCATCCTGTCAAGGCCATGGGCGACGCCGACGGCTGGTGTTGGTTCTCCGCCGAAAGCCTCCACAAGCCTGTCATATCTTCCGCCTCCGGCAATAGCTATGTCTAATTCTGGAACATAAACCTCAAAGATCATTCCAGTGTAGTATTCCAGTCCGCGGGCGAATCCTGCGTCAATGGTTATGTTTAGGTTTTGTGTGCTAAGCACAATTTTTAGGATCTTTTCAAGTTTTTGAAGCGGTTTCAAGGCTTCATCGTTGTTCTCCAGCAGCTTCTCCATTTCGCCTATAACATTCTGGACGCTATTGCCTTTAATCTCTAAAAGCTGCTTAAGGGTTTTTAACCCTCCATCTGAGATTCCCGCGTTTTTGATTATGCCTAATGCGTCCTCATACATTTTCTTATCCATAAGCTGGAATGCCCTGTTTTGGCTTTCCTCGCCCAGCTTTTCCTTATCCATGATTCCCCTAATTATCCCGATGTTGTTTATTTTGAAACTGTAGCCCTTTAATCCTATGGCTTCCATTAGCCTGCTGGTTAGGAGAATTATTTCCGCATCCGCTTCAGGTTTTTCCGAGCCCATAAGCTCAAAGTTTGACTGCCAAAATTCTCTGAAGCGGCCCTTCTGGGGTTCATCATAGCGGTAGAGGCTTCCAATACAATAGAGTCTCAGGGGCTTTGGTTTATTTCGAAGGGTTGTAGCCGCAAGTCTAGCTACGGATGCTGTGAATTCTGGTCTAAGGGCAACCATCCTTTCGCCCAGATCCTTAAAGACGTACATTCTTGAACGTACTTCCTCTCCGGCCTTTGCGGCCAGAAGTTCATAGGACTCTACCACAGGTGTTATTATTTCCTCGTATCCATAGAGTTTTGCAATTTCTCGGGCCTTGCTTTCAATAAACCTTAACATTGCAGCTTCTTCTGGCAGGAAGTCCCTCATCCCGCGGATGGTCTTGAAAGGGCTCATGGGGCTGCCTCCATGGTCTTTTTTAGGGTTAGCTGGCCAACCGTGTAGTAGACAACCTCTCCACGGCGGCTCATGACGGCTAAAACCAATTCCTTCTTCAGGTTTTGGCACTGTTTTAGGGTTCGGGTTAAATCTTCCAGTTTTATTGGTTTTCCTTCCTGAAGGCTTAGGATGAGATATTTGGCTGTGTCTTTTCCATAGTCGCCCCTGTCGTATACTCTGAAGTCAACTCCAAGCCCGAATCCTTCTCTAACGACGTAGCCGCGGCTTCTCAGGTCGCGGTAAACCAGATATTTTGCCCAGCAGTTTTCATCATCCCTTTTGGCGAAGTATAGAAGCTGATTGAAGGTGATGGCGTTTCCCTCGTTATCCCTCACTTCAAGTAGGCCCTTGTCCATAAGGTAAAGGGCTTCATAAAATTTTAGCATGAGTCCCTCATCTTCTTTAATGCCATAACCCCTTGCCGAAAGCTCACCTAAGCTCTGTTCGGCTGTGACTTTTACACCTTTTTCCATGAGTAGACCTTCAATTTTCGGCTCCTTACGTGATGGTTGTGCTTGGGGTTCTGCTTTTTCCCTGTTTTCCGCCATTTGGGGCTCCTCTTTGATTTTTTACGGTTTCTTGTTGGCTTTAATTTTGGATAAGTCCTCCTTATATAAGATGCCGTCCTCACATATTATTGCTGACACATAATCCAATGGTGTTATGTCAAAGGCTGGATTGAGGGCTTCTACTCCTTCAGGCGCTATTCTTTCGCGGCCTATGTGGGTGACTTCCTCAGGACTTCTCTCCTCTATGATGACTTCTTTTGATGTTTGGTTCAGGTCGAATGTGGATTTTGGGGCTGCAACATAAAAGGGTATGTTGTGGCATTTTGCCAGCACCGCTATCTGGTATGTTCCAATCTTGTTTATCACGGCGTCTCCTACTATCCTGTCGGCTCCTACGATGACCTTGTTAACCATGCGCCTATACATTACATAGCCAACCATGGTGTCCGCTATTAGAGTAGCTGGTATGCCGTCGCGTTTAAGTTCATAGGCTGTGAGGCGGGCGCCTTGGAGTTTGGGTCTGGTTTCGGTGGCTATGACCCTGATCCGCTTGCCTTGCTCCACAGCTGCTCTTATAACGCCTAGGGCTGTTCCATAATCAACGGTTGCCAGGGCTCCGGCGTTGCAGTGTGTTAGAATGGTGTCCCCATCCTCTATCAGGGCTGCGCCATGTTTTCCCATAAGCTTGTTTGCCTCCACATCCTCGTCGGCTATTTTGTTGGCTTCCTCTACTACGGCATGTTTGAGTTCCTCATGGGTTCCGCTGAAGTTTCTCGCCTTCTTTAGAATCCTTTCGATGGCCCAGAAGAGGTTAACACCTGTTGGTCTTGTTGCCTTTAGGATTTCAGCTGCCCCCTCCAATTCAGCCATCAGTTCTTCCCTGTTTTTAGCCTTTGAATGGTAGGCTGTTAGGGCCAGCGCATAGGCGGCGGCTACTCCTATGACGGGCGCCCCCCTTATTTTCATGGTTTTTATGGCTTCGGCAATCTCTTCGCAGTTTTTCAATTCTAGAAGTTCGGTTTTGCTTGGGAGCTTCAGCTGGTTTATTGTTATTACAGCGCCGTTGCGCCATTCTATTGTCCGCATAGACGTTTTCTCCCGCATTAACTGTTTTATGCTTGATATTATAAAGCTGTTTAAGGGATGGCATGTTAAAGCCTGATGGTTTGAAAATGCTGGTTGAAAAGCTTGGGGCAAGGTACTCTGAAATTTTGGGCATAAATCTGGAAAGCCGGAGGGAGGAGATTTTCAAGTGGTTTTTGGCGGCTATTCTTTTCGGCGCGCCTATAAGGGAAAGCTCGGCTATAAGGACGTACAAGTGTTTTGAAAGGGATGGAATTCTAGCGCCATCGAGGATTATTGAAACGGGATGGGATGGGCTTGTCAGGGTTTTAGACGAGGGTGGGTATACGCGCTACGACTTTAAAACGGCGGACAAGCTTTTAGAGGTTATGAATAATCTTGTGGCGAAGTATGGGGGTAGCCTGTCTAGGCTTCATGATGGGGTGAAGGATCCGAGGGCTTTGGAGGCTGAAATTATGGCACTTGGCCGGGGGATAGGCAGGGTGACCGTTAACATATTTTTAAGGGAGCTTCGCGGTGTCTGGGAGAAGGCGAAGCCGGATCCGCAGGAATTTGTGATGCTTGCGGCTAGAAATCTTGGAATTATTCGGGATGATGTTAAGGGGGATGCCCTTCAGCAGCTTGAGGAGTTCTGGGCGAAGAATAGGGTTCCGGATAAGTCTTTTATGAATTTTGAGTCCGCCTTGCTTCGGTTGGGTAGGGATTTCTGTCGAAAGCGTAGGTGTCTGCAGTGTATGGTTAGGTCTTATTGTGATGTTAAGGGTTGAGGTGGCTTGATTTGGGTTATCACTTCAATGGGGCAGTTTTCGGGAAGGTTGATTTTTTTTCTCCATTCGTCCCCAAGGGCTATTAATGCGAAGAATCCTGATATTTCAGCTTTAGCCTTTCTTACAAGGTTCACAAGGGCGGCTTGGGTTTCTCCAGTTTTAACCATGTCGTCCACTATTAGCACGCTGTCCCTCTTTTTGATGGCGTCCTTTGGAACGTAGAGGGTTATTGTTACCCCAGAGTCTCTTAGGGCGAAGGTTTCCTCAAGGAATTCCTTAACCCCAACCTCCTTGCTTCTTTTGGCTATTACAAGGTTTACTCCTAGAACGTTTGCAATCATTGTGGCTATGGGTACGCCGTCCACCGCGGCTGTGAAAACTTTGGTGACACGTTTGCCTGCGAAGTTTGCAAGGGCATGGTTGGCTGCCTGCTGTAGAATGTTAAAGTCGCCTATAATGTCTGTGTTGTCAAAATAGCCGTCCTCATTAAACCTTATTCTGCTGCGGAGCTCATTCTCCAGGCCGACGAACTTGGTTAGAACCCGCCAGAGCTGCCTGGCCCTTTCAGCATTGGGCAGAACATGACCTTTGGCATATCTGCTTAAAACAGTGACGGGTAACCCTGTTTTAGAGGATAATTCACGATAAGTTACATTCCTCTTATATTTAGCAGCTCTTAGAAGATCTATGGTCATAAGCCTAAACTTTAACTCCTCAACATGGGTGCTCATATTCCTTCTCCCTCTTAAACATGCAAGAGTTAAATTTTAACGCGATTAGCTCTATTGCTATATTGAGGATTTATAATTTCCGCTCAAAATGGAACACATAAATCATTGACAAACTGGAACGCTGCCAAATGTTCCGCGGCATGCTGGCAACATGATTCCGGCTGATTTTCCAACTAGTTAGTTATACAACATACATTTTCAGTAGCCATAAAGCTCTTGGCAGTGTTATTAACCGTTAACCATATCTAGGTCCATTTTAAACGATTATTTATTGGAGGGGCTTAAGGTTTCAAGGCGACATCGACGCTGTCCGACCCGTCGTACAGCCTGAAACCTAAGCCCCTCCAATTTTTCGGTATTCTGGTTGACCGCTCAGTATGGATACAAAAATGTTTCAAATTAGTTGAACTTTAGCTTGAGTGTGTCCGATGGTTAAGGGGGGATTTAATTAGGATTTTTGAAAGCTTTTTAAAAGTTTATTTATGGCTTTTGGCTGTTGTCTGTTGTAATCCCATGGTGGGGTTGAGGGGTTTTGCCTGTTGAAGTTGTTTTAGAGATGTATGGTGAGAAGGGTTTGGTTTTGCCGTTTTTCACAGGGCATGTGGCTAGGGGCCTGTTGTTGCATATTGTTAGACAGGTGGATCCAACGGCTGCTAATGTTTTGCATGAGCTGAATGTTTCTAAGCCTTATAGTGTAACGCCCTTAAGTTTTAGAAGCTGTTCGCGCACTGATAGTGGTTATGTTTTGGATCCTGCTGGTCCATGCTTTGTGGGTTTCAGGTTTTTAAAGGATGATTTAGCCAGTTATGTGTTAAAGTTTTTTGAGAGGCAAAACAGCGTGATGATTTTTGACGCTGTTTTTCGCATAGCCTCTTTAAGCGTTAGAGGTAAAAGCTATTCTGATTTGGAGCATGAGGCTGAAGCTGTTGAAAGGTTCCGTCTCATTTTTAAGACGCCTACTTATTTGCCGTGTTTTGGAAGCAAATATCGATGGATGTTTCCTGATCCTGTAAGGGTTTTCTCAGGTTTAATGCGAGTTTGGAACACCTTTAGCGATGCTAGACGGTTTAGCAAGGAAGAATTTTTAAACTATAAAGATTGGCTAACTAAAAACGTAGGAGTTTGCGAGTATAAGCTTTGGACTCGATTAGCGGTTATGAGGGAAA
>CAZAPQ010000026.1:0-3853 GCA_964487415.1 uncultured Candidatus Bathyarchaeia archaeon
CTGACAGATCTATGGCTGCCTCCTGCGGAATTTGGCCCATAAGCATTCCCATCATGTAGCCATAACCCACCATGTACGCCAACGCGCCAATAGCCGCAATTATGATCGAGCTTGAAAGCTTCCCAAACAATATGGCCATTCGATCTATTGGCAATGTTAGAAGCGTTTCAAGAGTCTTTTCCTCTTTTTCCATGGCAACGGATGTGGCTGCAATCTGAACGGAATATGTGATTAGTATCATGATGATTATGGGCATCGCTATGGATTGAGCCGTCATCAAGCTGGAAAGGGCTGCCGGATCCACGCCATATTTAACTTCACCCTTAATCACCGTGGCCTTCTCGGCGTATAGTACATCCGGGGCCATCATCCTGTTAAACTGGGAGATCAAAGTGTCAACCACGGCGGATCCTACGTTCTGGAAGACGCTGGTGCCCACTAAAACCCCATAAAACCTTATAGACGCTTTTATCTGCCGGTTCGTTGAATGGGCCGTTATGTTTGCACTGAATCCCTCAGGAATCTCTAAAAATTGTGTAGTGTTGTATCTTGATAGAATTTCCGCTATTTTCTCGCAATTCAGCACAGTTTCATTTTCAAGGAAAACCTTTACGCCAGTTTCTGATAGAAACTTTATGAAGGTGCTTGACCATTCTCCGCGGTCATTATCCACAACCACGAGGCTGGCTTTTATAGCGCTTTCCTTAGCCGTTTCAACGGCGTAGCCCATGACCCCGCCTAAGATTGGAAACATCACAAGGGGCACGATGATCATGCCTAAAAGTATCTTTGGATCTCTTACAAGCTGTTTAAGCTCCTTTATTAGGAAGTTTCCAAATCCCCTAAGCAATCTTAACCACCCTTGCGAAGACTTCCTCTAGGTTTTCACTATCAAACCTTTCCATGAGCTCCTTGGGCTTGCCCTCAGCGACTATTCTGCCCTTATTTACAAGGGCTACTCTGTCGCAGAGGTGCTCAACCTCAAGCATGTTGTGGCTTGAGATTAGAACAGTTACACCATGTTCCTGCGCATATCGCCTAATTATTTCCCGTATATGGAAAGCGTGGACAACGTCTAAGCCGCTTGTAGGCTCATCAAGCACAGCTAATTTCGGCCTAATCATTAGAGCCCTTGCCACGAGGAGGCGACGCTTCATCCCCTTACTATAAGTTTTCGTCTTATCCCTGAGCCTGTCGCCAAGCCCGGAAATTTCAGCAGCCTCCCTTACCATCTCGCGGATTTCGTTCTCATTTTTAGTGTGAAACTTGGCCATAAACTCCAAGTACTCTTGCCCTGACAAATAACCATAAGAGCCAGCTTCCTCTGGAAGGTAGGATATAAACCTGCGTACAGTTGCAGCCTCTTTTACAACGTCCATTCCAAAAATTTTCACCGTGCCAGAGGTCGGCAACAATAAGGTTGAAACTATTCTTAGGGCTGTTGTTTTTCCAGCCCCGTTGGGGCCTATTAGACCATAGATTTCCCCAGCCCCAACATTAAAGCTTAAACAATCCAGCGCGCGGATGCTTCCAAAAACCTTTGTAACATTTAAAGCCTCAACAGCCCAGCTCAAGTTAACACAACCCATGCAAGAAAGCGTCTATGAACTTTTAAGCTTATCGAAGCGAGCATCATGATTTTGATTTCCTTGATATGCAGATCTTAGAGGAAACTTCTCCATGTTGAGGCGGCGACAAAAAGGTTAGGAGTTGAATAGAGTTGAATAAAAAGGGAGTTTATGTGATGGCTATTTCCCTGTTAGCTCTTCAACTTCTTTTTCGCCTTTATTCAGCTCTTCAACTTGTTCCTTGTCTATTTTTAGCAGCAGCGCCTGAAACTCGCCTACATGGGTTTTCTCTTCCCTTGCAACTTCAAGCAGAACTTTTTTCAACTCTTGATTTTTCGTTGATTCAGCCAACTGCTCGTAAAGGTTTATGGCGTCCAACTCTGCAATTATGGCGGCTCTGAGGATCTCCATGTCCAACTTTTCCGCAGAAACCTTCTCAATTTTTATCGGTATCTCCGACAGCATTTGCATCCAAACCCTAATTTTTAGCTTTATTGTCGGAAAAGGCTAAATAAAAGCGTAATGCACCATCAGGCAAGCTTATCCCCTTCCAAAATTGCCTTAACCCTTCCAGCGAATACTTCAGGCTCCTCAACTGCTTCGCCATCCCAGAGGATATAAGAAACAGTCCACGCGTCAGTGAAACCCATAGGCTGTACGCCAGGTCTGCTAACCACTATAAGGTTTACGTCAAAGTATTCCAAGTGCTCATCCATAGGCCCAGACATTAATACGGCGTTGAAGCTTGCATAGCCCTCCCGGCCATAGAACCTCAAGACCCTCGTTAATCCTTCAGCTAGGCCAAAAAGCTCATCCTCAGCCAACTCAAGAAGGTTCGATTTGCCGGGAACTATGGCTTGAACCTCATTTAGACCCCTCAGGGGGGGCAAAGGGGACAAACCATTCTACACCATTGATCATAAACAGATGTCTAACGCTCTCCCTTTCCACGGCAGCCAAACTCTGCCAGTAGCTGCTCCCGTGGCGTTCATAGAATTCTCTACCCTTTTCAAGGTATAGTCCTACAAGGTAGAAGGGTCTGTCTCTGGCTAGGATTTGCATGTGAGGGTGAAGGATGGATGACCCTGCTGGGGGAAGATAGTTTATTGCGAAGACTGGAAAGCGAACAGATGGAGCCCTTTGCCTAAGCCTCTTCAGATACTCCAAACCTCCTTTGAAGGCGTTGAAAAACATTTTGGGCTTAAACTCTTCAAGCTTCAGATAATGCTCCCTTGAAAGGATGGCTAGGACGCTTTGCTCCGCATGTCCCAAAAGGTTTGGAATGATCACGGTGTCGTCGATTAATATCCTGCCCTCAGGTATAAAATCCGCTGGAAACATGGGCGTCCTCGTTTTAACGTTTTCGGGACAGAATGGGCATGCAGCTCTTGTCCTTTCAGCAATGGAGCCTATTAGCTCCCAATCTGAGGTTAGGAATTTGCCAACATAATTTAGCATCCCCTTTATTACCGTGGTGTTGCGGCCTGTTAGAGGGTCCTCTCTATACTCGAAGGTTAGGGTTTCCTCTTCAAAATTTTTCAGAGGACTTAATATTCTGGCATATTTTAACACCTTTTTGAACTCTATCAAGGATTGATCCCTTCAGTTTCATGTGGACTTCAATAGTTTTAAACATGCGTGACCATTTAAATTTAAGTCGCCAAGTGAACTATCCTTTTGATGACTGCTGGTGTGAATATGGTTGGCGAATTTAGGCCTACAATTTTTGTAGATGCGAGGGAAAGCTGGGATGTTAGGGATGCCCTTGTGGAGCTCGGATGTAATGTTATTGAAAGGGCTTTGACCCCCGCGGACTATGTGGTTTCAGAAGGCTATGCAGTGGAACGCAAGGAGGTCCATGACTTTTTTCGCTCAATTTTTGATGGAAGATTATTCGAGCAAGTTGAAAGGCTATGCGGAGCCTATGAACATGCAGTTCTCATAGTTGAAGGCGACGTGGCCCATGCTCTGTCAAAGATTCAGAATCCCCTCGTCTTTTGGGGCGCATTAGCAAAAATAGCCGCTGATCATGAAATCTCAATTATGTTTACCCCCGACCCTTTTGGCACAGCCATGCTCATCTACAGCCTAGCCAAGAAGCTTCAAGAGGAGAAGGGAGAAAAGGTTTTGGTTAGGCATAAGCCGAAGGCCTATAGCCTAAAACAGTTGCAGCTTTTAGCCGTTCAAAGCCTCCCGGGAATAGGCCCTGAAAGGGCTGAGGTTCTGCTTCGAAGGTTTGGAAGCGTTAGGAGGGTTTTCCAGGCTTCAAAGGCTGACCTGCTTTC
>CAZAPQ010000027.1:0-4575 GCA_964487415.1 uncultured Candidatus Bathyarchaeia archaeon
CGAAGTTAAGTTCATTATTATCAGTGCCAGAATTGAACCGCCTAAGAAGTTCATATACGTCTGTATCAAAACGGTTAAGACGCCAAGCCCCACGCCGAAAATGCTTTGTCCACGATGGGTGAGCGGTGTGGTCGCTGGATCAGTGGCCATAAAGAAGGCTAGAAAGATTGAACTTCCAACGAACAGATGGAACATCAGCCTAAGTAGCGCGTCGCCCCCATAAACACCTGTCATTACCAGCGACATCACAGCCGTTGTAAGAAGATAACACAGAGTTATTCTCCATTTGATATATCTACGGGCAATGATGAATAGAGCTATGCCGACGATGATAACTGCTAGGCTTGAGGCACCACCAGGCCATCCATGATATTTGGTCAGGAACATAATCTCAAATATTTTTGAAGGTGTTGCTTCCGCGGCAATTTCTGAAGGGTTGCCAAAACAGTACATAATATGACTTGCGAATGGTGTTCCATAGCTTAGTGGTGTATTATAGTCAAGGGATGCGGCCATTGTTGGGATGTAGCTGACGTGATCTGAGGGTATTAATACTTGATATATCAAGGGCAACAGAACCAGAAGCTTTGCCGCCGCTGCAGGATTTACATATTTTCTACCAAAAAGTCCTTGTAGTTTCTTGAAAACTATCAAGCCTACCGCAGAGATTATTGCTACATGCATGAATGCTTCTGGCGCGGCTAAAGGCAAAACTTCAACCATCGCCATGGCGGGTATGCCTAAAGAGTAGGATAAGGCGACTATCATGCCGAAGACGGCTGCAGACATTGTGTTCACTGGGCCCCTTTCCTTCATAACTAGGGCTAATATGTAGTCTAGAATGACCGCCACAGCCACGGCTATTATACAGTTAACTATCAGCGTTAGCCCCAACGACCAGTCTTTACAGCTGATCGGCCACCAGACAGCAGCTGTAATGGCTGCTAAAACTGCTAATGCGGCAAAAGTGTAAAGCATCAATTTATCCTTAGTCATCCAAGAATATTCTTTTGCTTTCGACACTTCATAAACTCTCCAAATTTTAACTTTGTATTTGGGTTTAGGACTATTTTATATAAGGTTTTTCTATACAATGACGGTGTACGATTATTTTAGAATCATGTAGAAAGAGTTGCTTACCCTACGCATAAACTAAGACATTCAATCGCCGCTGGATCAACCCCTTTCTCAGCAAATAGCTCCATGGGGCAGTTGGGGTCTTCCCCCAAGTAATCGCCAGTAAGCGTGTATGCTCGGGCGCGGCATCCCCCGCAACCATCTTTATATCTGCATTTTCCACATCTGCCCTTCAGCAATCCTCTATTTCTAAGGGAATTAAAAAGCTTCGAATTGTACCAAATTTCCGAGAGACTTTGTTTTCTGAAATTTCCAGCACTTATCTGTAAGAATGGACATGGATATACATCACCATTGGGTCTAAAACTGAAATAATGTAAAGCTGCATGGCAACCTACACTCGACTGGATCAAAAATTGCCTGAGAGGCTTATCCGGAGGCTTAATTTCGTCACGCCTATGCATCTCCAAAACAAGTCCCGGATGAAGCGGATCACCTCCGGAGACTAGGAAAAATATCTCTTTTTCTGCTTGGACATTATAAATTAAGTCTAACAACCTGCCATGCTGATGTTGATCAATTGTGATGTTGCCGAGGTTTTTCCCCCGACCAGTTTGAATAAAGTCATAAAGTACAATCTGATCCACCCCTATATTAGCCAGCAAATCTATAAGTCTCGGGATTTCCTCGAAGTTGTCGCTCAAAACCATTGTTGTCACAATAACCATTAAACCTGCGTTAAGACATGCCTTAATAGCCCTCACAGCTTTATTAAAAGTTCCAAACTCTCCTCTAAAATTGTCGTGGCGTTGCGGTGTTGCGAAGTCTAAAGGGATCCCTATCGCCAGAATTCCCGCATCCTTTAGTTCTTCAATTGTTTTTCCATTTAGGAGCGTTCCATTTGTAAGTATAGCTGGAATAATACCCAAATCGTTGCAGTACTCAGTCATTTTTAGAACAAAATTTTTTCTAATAAGTGGTTCGCCGCCGCTAAAAATTATGACTTCTGTTCCTAGATCAGCCATCTCATAAATCGCTCTTGTTGCTTCTCTTAAAGAAAGCTCATCCGGCTCAGATTTACCGGCATTAGCATGACAATGTGGGCAATTAAGATTGCATTTCCTTGTTACGGCATATGAGACAATTTGGGGTGTAAAACTTTTTCCTTTAATGCCTTTACCGAGAATTTTCTGTCTGAGCGCTAACTCAAAGAGTTTAAGCTTAATATCCATAAAGGAGTTCGCCCGCAACTATGAAAGTTATTCCTTGAATCTTGAACTTATACCCCATGTTTGAATGATTCTCCGCAGAAGCCATGCAATGGCGAAGGCTACGGACGCCATAACTATTGCCCACATCAGGTTTGGTCCTATGTCGATTTCTGTACGGGATACCGCTAATTCCAGGGTATTCTCTATAAGTAATTGCGATGGATTCAAGGCTACATCACATATTCGTGGTTCATCTATCACGATTTTAGCATCGTGTCCCAAAAAGATTTCTGTTCCTCTGATTATGTTGCCTCTTGGGTTTCGTATACCGCTTACAACTCTGACATTTACTTCTTCACCATTTACATATAGGTGCATGCCCGTGGATAGGCTACGTGTAAAAGCTACGTGAACCCATACATTTAAAGGAATAATCGGATCTACAGTTATTATTTCATTGAAATGATCTTTATCAGTGTATACATATCCTCTAAGAAATCCCCTATTTGGATCATCGCTTGGAGTAACTGCGATCCCGCATATTCTAGTGATTGTTTGCCACTCCAAGCCCGCTCGAAAGGCTATTACGATGACATTATTGTACTCCACATTTTTAAAGCCATTTAGGAAGATCCAAGCTTCAAGTGTAACTTCTTCAGGAGTATATAGCGTCACCTTTGCATTAGCATACAAACCCTGAGAGAACGGCACATAAAGAAAGTTTTCGCCGTTAAAACTTAGGGCCTTTCCAAACTTTCCCTCAACAAGCTCTGGGGGAGGTGTGCCTCCAAGAAACGCGTTATTGCCACTATCCATGACCTCTGGAGTATAAATCTCGTCAAGATGCCACATGGCTAAAGTTTCGCAGCATGCTTTTTCCTTTATTATGGAAGATGCTGTTAAAATGCACAAAATACATGTGAGTGTAAGTGTGCGTTTCAGCATAATAAATCCCTACAATGCTCTGTTATTTTTGGTGGATTTAAATGTCATGTAAATTTTAATAGTTTGCGGAGTAAAATAACCTGATGTTTTACAAAATTGTTAAATACTCATCCGGAAAATAGCATCAAGTGAGGAATTAAAATGAGTGAGAGTTCAGAGCCTAGTATAAAAGTCGGCGACATTTTATATGCTGTGATAATACCCTGTATTGTGGCCTTTCTGATCATAGCCTTTCCGCACTATCTAGCTCCAATGCTTGACCCAACGTTGGCAGCGATTTTGGTTTATGGCCTCGGCGAAGCCATCTTAACAATAGCTGTTCCTCTACTTTTCGGTTTGCTCTGGAATCAATGGGCAGGCGGGGCCTCTGGCTTCCTTCTAGGCAGCATCTATGCGCTCTATGTTAACGACACATTTGCTGCTATGCAGATGTTCGGCCCAAGCGGGATGGCTGGAGACATAAGCAACCTAGGATATGTGGTATGCGCGATGCTAACTGGGTATATAGCTGGGGCCCTTAACAAGGGTAGCCTAAGCTTTAAACGCATGGTAGTGTCAGCACTTGTTGGCGGAATTATTGGCGGCTTCTTCCTACTATACACGCAATTGATCTCCCCCTTCGGTATGGTCACCGACTTGGGATATAGCATCTTCATCACAATCCTTCCAAGGATTATCTATGGAATCGTAATCCCAATAATTGCAAAGGTCTTCAGCTGGTACGGTCTAATACTTAGGCGATTAAGTTAGCTTCCCCCCCAATTTTCTTTTGATTTTTTACCTCTAGCCTTCTACTTTTTAGACCTGACTTATGGCGTTGATTTATGTTTCTTGTTTCTGCTTCGACATTAACAGGTAGAGTCCAGGAAATATGAATGAAAAGCACCAGAAGTCCGGATTATGGAAGGGTGATGATAGTTCCATCCATGTTGTTGGCTCAGCATGGTATCCTCCTATCGAGTAGAATATTATAAGTTCTATTAGAAAGTAGCAGCCTAGCGCGAGCATAACTGCTCCCAAATTTTTCAGTTTTATTTCATTCATTTTGCCCTTTATTGTTGGTAGTAATGTTTTCAAACATGCCAAGGACACTGCTAATAGTCCGAAAACCGTTAGAGCAAAGCTCAACATGTTGTATGGTCTATATAGTATTTCTATTCCTGGCTGTGCTCTTTCAGGCCAGTATACCAGCGTTGCAAACCATGCGATGGAATAATTTAGCCAAAACATCACGAAAAGGTAAGATAGAGCAGTTATTGAGGCCCATCTGGAAACGTCCTGAGCTTGTCCATGTGCGATCTTTGCTCTCAGTTTGAACAGGGAGGGCGCAATAATGATAACC
>CAZAPQ010000028.1:0-3944 GCA_964487415.1 uncultured Candidatus Bathyarchaeia archaeon
CTGCCGATTTGATTTTCTTAAATAGGCATAATTTTTTCGATTTAAAAAGACCTTAACCAGCAAGTGCATTAACCATAGCAACACTTAAAGCTAAAAAAGGAAAAGAAATAGAGCCTTAATTATGGCTTATCAGGGTAAAGAATTTTTCAGATTTTAAGCATTTTCTGTTAACAGCGACTAATGGAAGTGGCCTTTAGCATATCATTAATTCATTCAGGCGTTATCGGAAGGTTTATATTTTATGGTATTACATTTTTTTAAAAAAGTAATACGTGATTTATATGGTAAGTCAGACTTTGGTTGAAAAAGCAAAGGAATTTCATGGGCACGTCTGTCCATTTCTTGTTTTAGGTTTGAGGGCTTCTGAAATAGCCTTAGAAAAATTGGGGTTAGCAAGGGCTGGCGAAAAGGAAACCATTGGCGAGGAAATTCTTGCCATAGTTGAGTGCAACAACTGCTTTACTGATGGAGTGCAAGTGGCTACTGGCTGCACCCTTGGAAATAACAGCCTAATCTACCTTGATACTGGGAAAAACGCTGTAACCATTGTTAGGAGGGGCGACTCGAGAGGCATTAGAGTTTACGTTGACTCTGAAAAGCTTAGGGAGAAATACTTCAAAAAGGAAGCCACAAACCTCTTTGAAAAAGTCGTTATTAAGAGGGAAGGAACAGCAGAGGACTCCGAAAAGCTTAGTCGTTTATGGGCTGAGATAGGACGCAACATGATGAACATCCCTGAAAGCGAATTCAAAATCGAGGAGTTGAAGGTGAAAGAGATTGAAAAAGCGCCAATTTTTGAAAGCGTCAAATGTGAAAAATGTGGAGAACTTGCAATGAAAACTAGAATTGATTACGTTAAAGGCAAACCCGTCTGCTTAGGATGCCTAGGTAAGTCTAACGCCCTAATAGGGAGGGGAATCGTGCCAAGCTTTGAGTATCCACTTGTGAGGGAGAAGAAGAAATGAGCAGAAAGGGTTTGACAAATATTCAAGCCGCCATTCTAATTGCCGTAATCGTTGTGGCTGCAGCCTTATCCTATCTCGCAGTGAAATCCTACATTTCGCCGGGGAATACGCCTGAAACCTATGTAGAGGACATTTTAGGCCGCAAGGTTGCACTTCCTCAAAAAATCAACCGTGTAGTAGCCATAGGGCCGGGAATGCTTAGGCTTGTATGCTACTTGAACGCTACAGACTTACTTGTAGGAGTTGAAGAAAGCGAGACAAACTGGGGATTCACCGGAAGAGACTATGCCATGGCATATGGCGAGTCATTCAGAAATCTTCCAATAATTGGTCCAGGCGGACCTGGAAAGCCTCCAGCTCCAGAGCTGATACTGGCTGTGAAGCCGGACCTAATAATTATGTCCCGCACCTACGCCGACATGTATGATCCAGATAGACTGCAAACCGAAACCAACTCAACGATTATCGTTGTGGATTATGGTCCCGCAGGTTCTTTGGATGTCGAAGGACTCGCCAATGCCCTTAATATTCTCGGAACAGCTTTAAACAGAAAAGAGAGAGCGGAAAACCTCATCAAATTTGTTGAGAGTTTGCGCGATGACCTAAAGGCTAGAACAGAAAACATAACTTTAAAGCCTAAAGTCTATGTGGGTGCAGTTTCATATAAAGGTGCACAGCCCTTTACGACAACCCAGGTGCTCTTTCCGCCACTTCAACTTTTATACACTTCTTCAATAGCTGACAAATATTCTAATAAGACGGGGGTTTACTTCATGGATTTTGAGGCCATACTCCAAGAGCAACCAGAAATCGTCTTCATAGATGAGGGCAACTTAAACACAGTTAAACAAGATTTTGACAAGGATCCAGGCAAATACTGCCAGCTGACAGCTTTTCAGAATGGAAAAATTTACGGAACCCTACCATACAACTATTATCATACGAATATTGCTGTTGCATTGGCAGACGCCTATTACATAGGTAAAGTTTTATATCCCGACCATTTTGGCGACGTAAATCCAGAGTTAAAGGCGGATGAAATTTTCCAAGCTTTCCTAGGAAAGTCACTATATGAGCAGTATAAAGAGGCATATGGCGGATTCAAAAACCTGTCAGAAATGTTCAAGTGTGGATAAAATTGTCAATCAAACATTCCAACTATAAAAAGCGTCTAACACTAGTCTGCCTCATAATCTTAACCTTTTTTCTTGTGCCATTATCTGTGGCTTTAGGCTGGTATAAGGCCTCATTGCTTGACATTCTAAGAGTGCTTTTCATGCCGGATAACAGTCCGCTCTCCACGGTTGTTTGGGATTTAAGGCTTAGGCGTGTTTTAGCCGCCTTGATTATAGGAGCAGTGTTGGCCGGGTCAGGAACAGCCATACAAGCTTCGCTTAGAAACCCGCTTGCCTCCCCGTTTACGTTTGGCCTATCCTTCGCAGCTTCTTTGGGGGTTGCAGTGGCACTTTTGTTCCTGCAAGGCGGCAGCATTCAGAGGTTTCAAATCTATTTCTACAACCCATTTATAGTGTCTATCTTCGCATTTATCTTTTCGCTAATTCAGGTTATGGTGATTCTTCTATTAGCCTACAAGGCTGGGCTTGGCGCTAGGGCTTTGGTTTTATCAGCTATAGCCATATCCTTCGTTTATCAAGCCATCCTATACCTGTTGCAATATCTGGTTTTAAACGAGATTCTCACGTCCACGGTAGTCTTCTGGACTTTTGGGGATTTAGGTAGAATAGGCTGGGGTGAACTTTACCTTGTTGCAACCGTATCCTTGGCGATAGTTATTCCTTACTTTCTTTATAGAAGCATAGACTATGACCTCATGCTTAGTGGTGACGAACTTACAAAGTCTGCGGGGATAAGCCCTGAGAGAATAAGGCTTGAAACAACAATTATAGCCGCTCTTGGAACAGCCATGGCAACATCCTTCGTGGGCATTATCGGCTTTATCTGTCTTGTGGCGCCTCACGCGGCAAGACTGATAGTTGGAGGTGGACATAAGTATCTTATGCCGACTTCAATGTTGATGGGATCAATAATATTGATGATTTCAGACACTATTGGACGAACCGTAATAGCGCCAACAATAATTCCTGTGGGAATAATGACTTCCATGGTTGGCGCCCCCCTCCTAGTTTACCTGTTGATAAAGGGAGGAAAATATGGGCATAGAGATTAAAGTGAGAAACGTTAAACTCTACTATAAAAGCGTTAAAGCTTTAGACGGCGTTTCGCTTGACGTAGGTGGCGGTGAAATTCTCTCCATAGTTGGACCTAACGGCGCTGGAAAAAGCACACTGCTCAAAGTTATAAATGGAATTTTAAGGCCAAAAATTGGAGCAGTGTATTTTGATGAAAGATTGCTATATGAAATCCCACAAAAAGAAGTTGCAATGAAAACTGGTGCCGTGCCTCAGAGGCTAAGCTCTACCGGAATGCTAACAGTTTTTGACTTCGTGTTAACGGGAAGAAGACCATACATAAACTTCACACCTACGAAAATCGACGAGGAAAAAGCTTACGAAGCGTTAAAAACCGTAAACGCAGCCCATTTAGCCAACAGAACACTGGAAGAGCTAAGCGGAGGCGAGCTTCAACGTGTAATCATCGCCAGAGCTTTAGCCGTAGAACCAGAAGTAATGCTGCTTGACGAACCAACAAGCAACCTAGACCTCAAACATCAACAAGAAACACTAAACCTCCTAAAAGCCCTCCGATCAAAAGGACTAACCATCCTAATTGCCATACACGACCTCACCCAAGCCTACAGAATTTCAGACAAAATTTTAATGCTAAACAACGGAAAAGTCTTCGCAGCCGGAAAACCAGAAGAAGTATTAACACCCCAAAACATATTAACCGTTTACGGCGTCCCAACAATAATCCTAAAAGAACACAAAATCATAACCCCAGCCGAAAGCATCTAACACAACTCAAATACATGATAACTTTTTCGTTTAACGATGACTA
>CAZAPQ010000029.1:0-8683 GCA_964487415.1 uncultured Candidatus Bathyarchaeia archaeon
TTTTGTCTTCTAAAATTCCGGTAAATTGCATGGATGTACGGGTGTTCGTCCATGCCACAGAGGAGGAGGATAAAGTCTTAGCGGCACTTTGGAACGTCTTACCATCAAACCTCCAAGACAACGTGCCGCTTAAAAAAACAAACCTTATGGGCCATCATGGCAATCCAATAACCCTTTTTGAGGTCAAAGTTAAGGATAAGAATCATATTAAAGCCTTTCTTGAGCATTTGGCTTCTAGGCTAAGCAGCTTGGATAAGGAAGTTTTAGGCCGTGAAATTGATCGGCATATTGATGGCTCAAGCCTATATCTAAGGCTTGATAAGCAGTCGGCTTATCTAAATGAGGTTAAGCTTGGCACGATTGATCCTATACATTTTCGATTGCGGTTTGGAAAGTCAGGAGCAAAGGCAATAATTAAAGCTTGTAGGGACATTGGGATTATCCCATGAGGAGGATTTTCGCCGATCTCCATTTAAAACCTAATTTAGCCGATATGGAATTGGCCGAGCGTATGCTTAGAAGGGCTTCCTATTTTGGTTATCGCTTGGTGTCCGTTCCACTTGCTCCAACATTAACCCTCAGCCAAAGCAAGCAGCTTATTGAGCAGCTTACGGCCTTATCAAAGGAGGTTGGGCTTGATTTTGTTTCACGCCTAGATGTTAAGCCTAAAACTTCTAATGAACTTCTTCGGATTTTGAGGCGATTTAGGAGGAGCTTTGAAATTATTGCTGTTTTCTGTGAGTCTAAGGCTGTTGCAAGGCAGGCTGCAAAAGATCGTCGTGTGGATCTTCTAAATTTTTCATCAGACCCCCGTAAAAGGTTCTTCGACGAGGCTGAAGCTGAGCTTGCGTCAAGGGGTTTGGCAGCTCTGGAGATAGACATTGAGTCCATAATAAGGTTGGAGGGGGCGGCTAGGGTAAAGTTATTGGCCGCCCTTAGAAAGGAGGCGGCGATAGCCAAAGCCTTCAACGTGCCGGTTGTTGTTTCAAGCGGGGCTTCTGAGGAGTTGACTATGCGTAGACCCTTAGAAGCAGCGGCCTTAACCATGCTTTTTGACATGGGCCGATCCTTAGCATTAGATGCCATCTCAAAAGTTCCAGCCGCTATTGTGAAACGGAATAGGGAGAAGTTAAGCCCAGAGTTTATCTCACCCGGCATTCGATTGATAAGGAGGGGTAAAGATTGCTGATGAAATTGAGAAGCCGCTACTTAGCCTTAAAGGTGGATTCCCCTGGGCGTTTCAGCTCAAGGGAAATTATGGAAGCCCTATGGTCCGCTCTTCTGAGGCTTTTCGGCGAATATGGAGCAAGCAGAACGGGCTTAAGGCTTATTGATTATGATGAAATGAATCACGTTGCAATAGTACATGTATCCCACAAAGAGGTTGAAACTATTAGGGCAGCAGTAGCCTCAATAACCCAGATAGAATCAAAACCCGCAGCAGTTCATATAATAGCAGTTTCAGGAACAATTAAGGCCCTAAGAACAAAGCTGAAGGCTAACGCTAAACGTATCAGTCCTAACATGCAACAGTAACCCCTTTAAAACAGCGTGTGCCAATATCCCTAGGGGATGAAGACGCCGTCCCAGACTGAGCTTTATGCAGATGAGGACTTCACACCGTCAGACCCGCATCATAGCTGGAAGCATTAAGATGAACCAGCCATAGAAAACATACTTGCAAAATATGGTTTAGCAGGAGCTGATCGACTTCCTTAATTAACTGTTTAAACACGCTGAAAGTCTTGGTTTTTGGCACCCTATAAATTGCCTTATGATAATTCCCAATTAAGCTCATAGAAAAAGCCGAAAATCCCAAGATAGACACTGGCCATGCATCTGCCCAACCGCAAATCACTATTTACTTAAAAATTTAGGTGGGCCGGACCGGACTCGAACCGGTGACCTTCCGCGCGTCAAGCGGATGTCCTAACCGTCTAGACGACCGGCCCCTTTGCCGCTGACGTCCGTTAGCCGTTGACAACTAGTAGTATCCATAATTTTTAATTGTTACGGTGCATGTCGGAGCATCCCTTTTCGAATAAATATTTAAGTCCAGTTTCTAGATGTTATAGTTAAACCGTGCCGGGATGGCGGAGTGGATAACGCGCAGGCCTTGAGAGCCTGTGGCCCTTATGGGCCGCGTGGGTTCGAATCCCACTCCCGGCGCTTCTGCTTTACCAGAGTGCAAAGGCTTAACCTTCATATTCCTCGATGTGAGAGGAGCTGTAAAGCAAATGTTATACGAAAGCTTTCTAAAGATGACTGCTGAGGGATGTCGGTTTCCACTTTGGCGTCCGTTGGGGTGACCATCATATTCTCTTGGATGCACCGGGTGCCTAGGATGCTGGTTAAGATATCTGGGTGAGGGTATGGAGAGGTACCGCGGCGTCAAGTTCAGGGTTGTCTTTATGGGTAAAAACCCTCCAGATGACGAAAGGGTCGTAGAACTGGCATCGTGGTGCAAAACCTTTCACTCCTATGGTCTGACACCGGTGGTTGAAGGGCACTCCATGGGCAATTTAAGTTTCAGAATAAATGAGGGAGTGAATGAATTCATAATTACCGCTTCAGGTCTCGGACCAAAGGACGACCTTTCGCATGGGTGCTTCGTTAAGGTTGTTGGATGTGATTTTAAAAGGAGAATTGTTTACGCCTTTGGGGTTAGGAAACCTAGCTCGGAAAGCATGCTTCACTATCGAATTTATGAGCTGAGGAGTGATGTTAATGCAATATTTCACGGCCATAGCGAGGAAATTCTCAGGGCCGCGGGCGGCATGAACCTAATTCAAACTAAAAGCTGGCACCCCTATGGAAGTTTGGAGCTTGTGAAGAGCATAGAGGAGGTTTTGGACAGGAACAACTTCATAATCATGAGGAGACACGGATTCTTATCACTCGGAAGTAGTATGGACGAAGCTGGAAAGCTGGCCATAGATATACTGCAGAAGATTAGGAAGGACTCATGATGCCAAGCTACTACTGATATTTGATGGCTAACGTTTCAGATTGTAGAAAATGGAAGTGGAGCATTACACATTATCTTCAAAACCTTACTGCTGATCTGGATGGTTTTCAAAGTACTTTTCAAACTGCTCGGCATACTTATATCCTGTGTCAGGGAATAAAAGCACGTATACTCCCTTTTCCTCAGCAATTTTATGGAAGGCATGAACCACGGCTCCGGCACTCAACCCTATAAGAATGCCCTCTTTCCTTGCAATACTTATGGAGCCTTTGATGGCTTCATCTTGTTTAACATCCACTATTTCGTCGAAGCATACCTTATGGAACCATTTCATGCCCGTTTCAATCCTCCTGATTCCAGGGATCACGTCGTTTGGGGCTGGTTGTACGCCGATAATTTTAACGTCATCTCCGTACTTGGTTTTGAAGTAGTAGGATATGGCGCTCATGTGCCCTGAGGTGCCTAAACCTCCGATTATACATGTAGGTTTGAGTCCCACACTTTTCAGTTGCTCGTCTATTTCCTTGGCCGTGGTTTTCAAATGTATTTTGAAGTTAGCATCGTTCTCGAACTGGTTAAGATGAGTGCCTCTATGAGCTCTTGCTTCTGCGTCCACCTGGCTTATGGCTTCAACCGTTAATCCCACTGGAAGCCTAATAACTTCGGCGCCTAGAACCTTTAGGTATATGTCGCTTACTTTCTGTACATATTTGGGTATGAAGAGTTTGGTTTTTATTCTAAGCATGTTTGCTATGGAGGTTAAAGCTATGCCTGTGTTTGTTGATGTAGCCTCATAAATTACTTCTTTTAATTCACCTTTCTCTTTGGCCTTGTTAATCATTGCCCAGCCTATGCGGTCCTTTACGCTGTTGCTGAAGGGATTATAACCCTCAAGCTTGGCCCAGACGCTTCGCTTTTCCGTGGACAGGGAGTTCAGTCTAACGAGGGGTGTGGGCCATCCTTCATAAAGCAATGCCAATGTACTATTGTAAACCTTAAGTTGACTATGGGTTCTCGGTTCATGGGTTGTCCTTAAATTCTTTAATGGAACATTTATCTTGTATGGTTTAACTTCCACATCGAAACTCTTCGGGGGTAATTTCGGCCCTTTAATTCCCGCGTTCAATATGACCTCCTTTGTGATAGGCTTCGAGCATCCTTTTGCAGGTTTTATTTTCAACTCTTCAATATCCGCTTTAAGGGCTGGTGCTCTCTCTACAGAAAGCAAGTCAAGCGCTTGGAAGGCCTCGTAACCAACTAGCAGCACGTTGGTTTTTTCATCTAGCAATAATGGAACGTCTACAAGCTCTGTGCTTAAGAATTTTGAATATTGTGGCAGAGTATCCTCAAGTTCAACCTGCATTGCGGTTTTTACATCTTTCATCTCAACGAATGTTAGTCCCCTTTTTAGCATACTTAATGGGGCGTCCACTTTTTCCTCGATCGCCGAAATATGCAATAATTCGTTATTGCTCCTTATCATATGCTTTGAGGACTTCGGCGGAAGCTTTTTGTCACGTAGCCCAGCCTCAATTATGTCCTTCTTGGTCAACTTTTTGCCTTCATGCCACGATTGGACCAATATGCTTGGAGAATTATAATCAACGTAGATAACAGGTATTATTCTGCATCCTAGCCTTTTGAGGGCTGCGTAGCGGTGTTCTCCATCAACAATTATGTTTGTATTTTTATCAGCTACGATTGCCCTTTCAAGAATCCTGCTGGACTCAATCTCGTTCATGATGCTCTCTAGAAGTTGCGTGTCTATCTCCTCGTGTTGTGAAAGTTTGTCCAATTCCACCAGGTAGACGTCCATAGCTTCAAAGGGTCTAAAGTTTTCTTCAGTTAGATTGATATTGGTCACATTGAATCCCGCGTAAGTCATTTAACACCGTTAAAAATATATAAATTTGCTGCTAACATGATTACGGATCAAAATGAAACCTCCATGCGTAGTTGTTGTGAAATATATACTTCCAGCCATAAGATTTCTAGTAACTAAGGAACTTGTTGAGAAGTACAACCTGAGGAAGATTGACGTCTCAGAAAAAATGGAATTAACACCAGCAGCCATAACCCAATATTTCAAGGGCGAAAGGGGCGTCATGCTGACACAGGAACTAATGCAATCCAAGGAAACGATGGAAAAGGTTTCAGAGGTTGCTGAAATATTGGCGAAAAGAGATGTCTCCGCAGACTACATCATAGAAAAGATATGTGAAATTTGCATGACAATAAAACATGAGAGGATAATCTGTAAACTTCATCAAAAAGACTTGCCAGCCCTCGAGGAATGCAGATGCCCTGCATGTCCACCTGCGGTTACGTCTAAAACCACATCATAACGTGCAATTTTGCCCTATAGCCGCTAAAGTTCTTATACCTTCAGCCTTAACGTTTACCCTTACAACTTTAATTGCTGCCCTACCAACAAGCTCTCTTGCCGCCTCTTTAGCTGCCTTCCTTGTTCTATAGATGCCCTTAAGCTCTATCCATGGAAGACTTTCATCAACCTTTACCCATACTATGTACAAGGCTTTCACCTTCATGCTTAAATTAAACAGGAATAATTAAAATGGTTATGAACTTCGAATATGAATTCAAAATTCATAAGGCATTTTAATTTTCTAAGGCGATTTTTTGATTGCAGGGCGGGGATGTTGTTGAACAGTCAAATTCTTCAAGCTTGCAAAGAACTTGTTGACGATGCAAAGATGAGCTGCACCGAACTTGTTTTTAAAGAAATATGTCTAGATATCCTTCATAAGGCAAGACACGTGTTAACTGAAAGGCAGTTTAAAGAGCTTACCGCCTATGTCGCAGAAAGAATGAAAGAAAAGGTTCCCTTTGAAGCAGCACAGGAGTTAGTAGTTTCTAAGCATGCCTAACGGCATGAATGTAGCCATTTGGCTTCGCCATCAACCCGCCCTGCCAAACCATAGCCTATAGCCTAATTGAGTTTGTATCCTATTTTTCGCAGAAATTCCTTTCTGGCTTTGGCGTCTTCATCTGTTTCTATACCTTTGCTCTTTAATCCGTCGATTACCCCTACAATACCCCTTCCCTGTTCGGTCTCGATAATTATGACTTCCAACGGATTTGCCGTAGCTGCATATATAGTGCACACTTCAGGAACATTTTTAATCTTGTCTAACACGTTTATGGGATAAGCATTTTTTATGAAGATTATAAAGCTGTGGCCACATGCGATTTCAAAGGCTTTTTCCGCTGCAAGCCTTGTTAATTCCTCCTCGTTTCCTTCACGCCTTACAAGGCAGGGACCTGAGGACTCGCAGAAGCCTATCCCAAATTTTATGTTTGGAACGGAATTAACCAGCGCTTCGTACAAGTCTTCAACGGTTTTTATGAAGTGGGCTGTACCTAAAATGACGTTGCATTCCTTTGGCACTTCGATTTTAACTTTTTTAAGCTCCAGCATGGCTTAACCCCTTTTAGAATATTTTATTAGAAATTGCTTTTAAATTTGACAGCGGCCTTCTATTTGCCCTTCTTTATAAGAAGCCAGTTTTTGTCTCCCCTAAACCTTATTAGAACGTAGTTGCCGCTTATTTTCTCTCCCTGTAACGTGAATTCTATCTTGTTTTCGCTTCTATTCTTAAGAATGTAAGTGCCTTTATCCCATATCTCCACTTTACCAGCGCCATACATTCCTTCAGGAATTAAACCTTCAAAGTCTATGTAGCTTAAGGGATGATCCTCAACCTCCACGGCGAGTCGCCTTATTCCAGGCTGAGAGGGCGGCTCCTTTGGGACAGCCCAGCTTTTTAGGACATTATCCATTTCCAACCTGAAATCATAATGTAAATGGGTTGCTTGGTGGCGTTGAACAACAAATCTTCCGGAGACCTTGTCAGACATATTTTCACCAGACTTATGAAAGTTTTTGATTTAATAAATTTATGATTATGCTTTTTGCTTAGGTTGTTGAATGTAAGTTTCAATCCATAAACTTTTTTAGGCGATTTTGTATGATTTAATGTGATATCATAAAAGATGATAAAATTGTATGAACCTGCCACAGGTCCCTTCGTTAAAGTTACCCTTTCCAATGAGGAGACTGATGAAAAAGTGAAAGTAGTGGAGGAATGGCAGAGGACTTTCGATGCGATACCTGATTTGGTGTTTATCGTAGACAGGGATTTTCGAGTTTTAAAGGTAAATGGCATGGTATGTGATGTTCTCCAAAGAAGGCGGGAGGAACTTGTAGGCAGGTATTGTTATGAGATTCTTCACGATAGAAATGAGCCATGTCCCAACTGCCCCCAAATAGAAGCATCCAAAACCAAAAAGGCGGAGTCTAGGGATATAGTCAACCCTAAAGTAGGTAAAATTTACCATACAACGGTTTCTCCCATTCTAGACGAGAAGGGCGAACCCACCCGGTACATACATTTTGCAAGGGACATTACTGGGCAGAAGAAAATGGAAGAGGCATTGAAGGCTAGTGAGGAAAAATATAGAGAGTTGATTAACGGCATGAATGATACTGCATGGGTTATAGGGTTTGACGGAAAATTCATCGACGTTAATAAGGCTGCAGTCAAAGTTTTAGGCTATTCTAGAGAAGAGCTGCTTAGAATGGGTCCCCCCGACATAGATGGAAGCCTAACCAAGGAGCAGATAATGGAGCTTATTAATCGAATGCCAGAGGACAAAATACAAGTTTTTGAGACAACCCACATTACCAAGGATGGCAGGGTGATTCCAGTAGAAATAAGCTCCAGCCTTGTGACCTATGGCGGAAAACGCGCAATCCTAAGCATAGCAAGGGACATATCGGAACGTAGGATGGCTGAGGAGAAGATTAGACAGATAATGGAAAAGTTGCATCTCGCAAATGAAAAAATTATGGTGGTTGGAAAGTGGGCTAGGCATGATGCCAGAAACAAGCTTTCCGTGATCAAGAACAGCCTTTACTTGGCTAAAAAGAAACTGCCGAAAGATCATCCGGCCCTAAAGCATCTGGAAGAAATTAACGCGGCATGCAATCAGATTATTGAGATTTTCAATTTTGCAAGTGCCTATGAAATGATTGGCGTGGAGGAACGATCATACATTAATGTTGGTAAAATCTTCGATGAAGCTGTTGCATTAGTTTCAGGGTTGGAGGGTATCAAGATAATAAACGAGTGTCATGGTCTTGAGGTGTTGGCGGATTCGCAGCTTCGTCAGCTATTCTACAACGCGATTGAAAATTCCATAAGGCACGGCGGGAAAGTCAGCCAGATAAGATTATACTATAAAGACGAGGGAGACACTCTAAAGCTTATCTACGAGGACGATGGTGTGGGAATATCCGACGAAATAAGAGCCCATCTTTTCAGGGAAGGCTATGGAAAAGGGACGGGCTACGGGCTTTACCTAACAAAGAAGCTATGCGAGATATATGGTTGGAGAATTGAAGAAACAGGCCAGTATGGGAAGGGCGCCCAATTCACAATAACCATTCCTAAAACGGACGCGAAGGGTCGGGCACTCTACAAGATCCATAATTCTCCCGAGTAAGCCTACCCCATCAATTCCGGGGGAGAAACCAAAATAAATCTTACTAGGCGCCTGTAGAACATAAAGCCTAAATTGGGGTATGTAACTCAAAAAGGCTGGAAACGCGGGCCGGTAGTTCAGTTGGTATGAACGCCCGACTTGCACTCGGGAGGTCGCGGGTTCAAATCCCGCCCGGTCCACTTAATTTTT
>CAZAPQ010000030.1:0-2888 GCA_964487415.1 uncultured Candidatus Bathyarchaeia archaeon
CCAACGCCAAGAGATTATCGAAGGCTAAACCTATTAAAATATTGCCCGCTCAGGAGTCTAAATCTGCTCGGGCGGAACATTGCTAGGCGAATGGGCTGCAAAATATTTCAACCCATGCCTATGCAGTCTCTGGCTTACATGAGGGTAAAGGATAAGCTCTTCAATTTCAAGTCCCTCAACAAGGTTTGGGTTTATTTCCTCGAGCCTGCGCATAAGCTTTTGGAGACTCTGCCTCGTCGAGAAAGAAGACATAACAGAAGCATGACAACTTACACCTTCTTTCACAAGCCTTCGCAGAGCCTCCAACTGCAACGCGAAAGCCTCTGGCTTAGCTCCAGTAAGCTTTGAAAACTCCTCTTCGCAGCATCCCTTCAATGAAACCCTTACATGTAGGAAATCAAATCTTGAAAGATTCTTGGCGTAATCTGCATCATAGGCTATGAGTATCCCATTAGTTTCAAGGATAAATCTGTACTCCTTCATGTTTAAAGCCTCTAACACGCCAAGCAGGTGAGCCTTTCCTATTGTTGGCTCCCCTCCGCTAACCCTTAAAAGTTTTAAACCGCACTTTCTGGCCAGCGTAATTAAACTTTCAACAATCCTGATGGGTGAATAAAACCTTCCCACATTAGCTGGCCGCATCATAACAGCATCTGCAACCCAGCAAAACCTGCAGAGCAGCCCACAGCCCACACAATCAGCCGTAACTATTCCACCATACCATCTTGCTGGCCTTACACGATAATACTTTCTCTCCTGTCCATCAGGGCCCATACGCGTTACAAGCTTCTCAACGGCCAGATGCCTCTGAACAGGATCGTATGCCAAATTCAACTCTCCTTCTTATATTAATCCTCTAAGAATATAATGCTGTTGGCGCTGAATTTGGGCCTAATAGCCTCACTAAAAGAGGGGCAGGTTCTGACAAACAGGGAAATTTCTAGGATTTTTGATGTTTGTGCATGCAGAGGCATCCGATATAAGGGGAGCATAAAATCGAGGATATGTCACATCGTTTTAATAGCCGCCTTCAATAAAATGCCTGAGGATTCTGTGCGCAATCCCTACCATGATAGAAAAATCGATGATAGAATAATCTACACTGGAGAAGGCCGCCGAGGAGATCAGAAGATGATTAGAGGAAACCTTGTGCTTGTGAGGCAAATGCAGGAAAACTTTCCACTTTACCTACTTGAGAAAAAGTCTCCTGGAAAATATGTTTTCCTAGGCCGTTATAAAGTGATTAATGTGAAAAATGAGATACAAAGGGATTCAGACGGCGAAGAAAGAAAGGTTTTCATTTTTGAACTTGCTAAAGTATATGAACAGTGGAAATAGGCATCCAAAAGCCTGGCTGGATGCCAAAGATTAGGCGCCTAACTACCTGATCTCATGCGGTAACTTTAACGCCACCATTTTAATTCCTAGTGTTAAATTTTGCTGTATGGGCTATTACCGTCAAAAATGTTGTGTGTGATTAAAATCTTAGCAGTCAAAATACACCACCTCAAAAGCGTAACTGTTTGTTTAGTTATCTGGGACATGCATCGAAACAATTATAAGAGAAGTCTGCGAACTGCCTTTAGTTTGTGCTGCAGAATTTCGAGGGATAAAGAATGGAGGAGTTTGCCAGTCTATTCATCGAACTTGTTGGGGCGGCTAGGGCTCATGAAAATTACCGTGATGTAGAGTGCATAAACCTCATAGCAAGTGAGGGTCTCAAGTCTCCAGCTGTTAAGGAAATGTTAAGGTTCTGCATGGACCTTGAATGCAGATACTCGGAAGGGGAGAATGATCTTAAAGGCCATGTTAAAGCGAGATACTACCAAGGCCAAAAATACATAACGATAATTGAAAACTGCACCGTAGACCTTGTTAAAAACCTGTTTAACTGTAATTGGGCGGATATTCGCCTCGTTTCAGGCACCCATGCAAACTTAGCGACCTTCAAGGGCATTTCAATGGTTACAAAAAACCGGAAAATGGTTGTAGCGCCCCTAAGCAGCGGTGCCCATATATCCCATGACTATGCCGGTATGGCCGGGCAAGTTTTGGGGCTTGAGATAATAAACTTGGCATATGATATGAAAGAACTAAACATAGACGTTGATAAGTCCATAGACATAATAAGGGCAGCCCGTCCGGGGATAATAACCCTCGGCGCAAGCTTGTTCCTTTTCCCACATCCAGTTAAGGAGTTGAGGAGTATTGCCGAAGAAGTGGGCGCATATTTGGTTTATGATGCAGCCCATGTTCTAGGGCTTATAGCTGGAGGCGAGTTCCAGGACCCCTTAAGGGAGGGTGCCGACTTCATGACAGCCTCCACGCATAAAACTTTTCCAGGACCCCAGGGCGGTTTAGTAATTGGCGAACTGAAGAATAGCCGCATGGAAAATGCCATAAAAGCAGTTCAGCATGCAATATTTCCATTAAGCACATCTAACATGCACCTAGCCAGACTACCAGCGGTAGGCGTTGCCGCTCTCGAGTTAAAAATATTTGGAGAAGCGCTTGCAAAGCAAACTGTGAGAAACGCTCAGACTGCAGGTCAATACCTCCACGAGCATGGTCTCAAGGTTCTAGGCGAAGATAAGGGCTTCACAAGATCCCATCAGCTGGCTGTAGATGTACGGGAGTGGGGTGGCGGAAGAAGGGTTGCCGAAGACCTCGAAAAAGCCAACATAATCTTAAACAGAAACCTCCTACCCTATGACAATCAAAATAATCGTGAGAATCCATCGGGCATCAGACTAGGCTTTCAGGATGTTACGAGGAGAGGCTTCAGGGAAGGAGACATCAAACATCTGTGCGACTTAATGTTAGACGTTATAAAGTACAAGCGCCGACCGGAAGAAGTTAAAAAGGAAGTCATAGAGTTTAAGAAGCAA
>CAZAPQ010000031.1:0-1518 GCA_964487415.1 uncultured Candidatus Bathyarchaeia archaeon
TTGTCAGACCCCCTAATATCTAAAACGCTAACTTGCTTAAGGCCATAGGAGACTAGCGTTTTAAGCACTTTGCAATTCTTGTTTTCAACTTCTATTGTTATATGATAAGGTTCGCGCCAAGATTCTCCCATAATACTAACCTTAACCATGTAGGGGTTTGTGTATGGCTTTTATTATGTTTCCTATAAGCAAAAAGAAAAGGAAAAAATTTGCTATTTTACAAGTGGCTAATGTATACTGGCTTCTCGGCCTCTTCCTTTTTGCGTCTCTTAATTCCAAGCTCGGTTAGGCATTTACCCTGCATGGGGCAATACTTTTCAGCATGATAAGTGAAGATCTTGAAAATTTTTTCAATGGTTTCTCTGTTAAGATGGTATATGCGCTCCCTTTTTCGTCTCTCAGAGAAAACAAACCTACACCTCAAGAGAGGCCTAAGATTGTGGGATATGAGGCTTTGCTCCCTATTAAGGGCCTTTGCGATTTCTTTAACGCTTTTTGGCCCCTCACGCAGCAACTCAATAATTTCCAGTCTCGTGGGATTGGCTAACGTCCTAAAAAATCTATAGCATATGCGGCTAAGGGAACCTGACATATGAAAACACCTTCATATGAAGAAATTTTCAAACATAATTATAAAGTTTCCGCCATAGCCATTCCCGATATTAATGCTTCAAGTAGCCGCTCATAAGCCATAAATACCAATCCGTCAACATCTGCTTTGAAAATATTGTAGAAATGAATTTTGCCATTTAGCTTTCGCTCTAATCAAATATAATCTTTTATAGGAACGTATCCTCGAAGGCGGGTCAATCCCATACAGCTGCGTTGCTTTTATGGCGGAGTTATCTTGATAGCTGCAGCAGGGCAGCTGCTTTCACAGGTAAGGCATTAAATGCATTCAGGCTCTCTGACAGGATCGGATTTCTTCTCAGATGTAGGGTGCCCTGGAGCATCAGCCCACTCATAAAGCCCCACAGGACAAACGTCTATGCAGGTTCCGCAACCAGTGCACACATCCCAGTCGACAGCTACGTTGGAACCGTGAATTCCCAGCTTAGTTGGAGGTTCCACAGGTCCCCAGACTTTATGGCCATTATGTCCTCCGACAACTTGCCTTTTCTTTTGAAAATCAGGATCTATAGGCAATTTCTCTCCTCCTAAACTTTAAGCTCTTAAACTGTCTCAATTGATGTGGCACTATAAAATCTTTTCGTACACCCATGCAAGCGCTCGAGCTTGTTCAGGAAATACGGATAAAAAATAGAGTAAAATCTTAATTCCCATGTTTTCACTTTGTTTTAGGATTTTTAAGTTTTAACGCTCCGATAAGTCCAGAAAATGAGCATATGGCTGCTATGAGGAATGAGTAACTGAAAACTTTTGTGGAGTCTATGATATGCCCGCCTAAAGCTGGGCCTATAAGCTGTCCAACCCCAAAGAGGGAGGTAACAAAGCCTGCTGCTGTTGACCTTAATGTTGGGGCAACATATTCGCCGGCCGTAACAACAGCTACTGTGG
>CAZAPQ010000032.1:0-9973 GCA_964487415.1 uncultured Candidatus Bathyarchaeia archaeon
ATACTCTAAGCTTTGGAGCTATTCTTGCATCATCATGAAATTGTGCGAATTCTGTTGCTGAGCCCCATGATTCAACATTTATGAATACAAGGTCCACATCAGCATGTTTGAAAATAAATTCTTCAGTCAAGCTCGGGGCAACATCAGGAGCAAAATCATCTTCCGGTAGAAGCGCAATTATTCCATTATCTCTCAGCTTTTTTGCTATATTTCTTCTTTTTCTTATCTCCTTCCCTCCTGCTCCTAGCAAAACAACTATTATGCATGCCTCTCTAACCAATTCTTCAAATCTTTTTCTTTCACTACGAATTCGATCTAGCAAGTTATCAAAATGTTCATGCAAGTTCATTTCACAAAGCAAACCTAAAAAAGATGTTAACTATTTAAAGTTTGAATGCTAATGATATTTTGAAGTTTCGGAAAACTTCATGCCTGTCGTGGGCATGTAGTACAAGGGTTTGCAAGAAGCTTTCAGAGGTCACGCAAAATACTTGCAAACAAGCTTGGAAATCCTAGACTCCTTCAAATAAGCTTCCATCCATAATGTTTAAATGTTGTCTGGTCTATTTTCTTGGCTTTTCTAATTGTTGTAACCAAAAATGCCTTGTCATATCCAAAGGCCAAGGCTTCACATAACTGTCCTAAACCTCTAACAATATCATCATTATAACTTTTAATTTCTAAGGCTATTTTTGTCCCGTTTTGGCTTGTGGCTTCTCCATCAATTTCTGAATTTCCAAGCCTAATTCTTTTCAATGAAACCTTGAAGCCTAAACCTTCAAAATACCTTTTTATGGCTCTTTTCAAGAAGGCTTCACTCAACAAGACACCTTTTAACAAAAGAAAAAAGGGGAGTTAAGGAGTTAACATTTTAGGTTTTCTCAAGCAGTAGCCCCATTCAGTTTTAGTTAACAGTTCATATCCTTCTTTGAGATGTTTGGTTAGTTCTTCCTTGTCAGTAGCATACACTACATCATACTCATTTTCTTTAATCCATTGCTTGACAATGTGCACATACTTCAACGTGTTTTCTATTCTACAGTGTCTAGCAAACCTTTGAGTGTCAACCACATCCTTAGTCTTGAAATAATGCCATGAAATAGCAAAATGCCTTAGGGTATGGAAGTGAATCTTTAAGAAGTCACTGTTACCAGTTTCCTTAGCTAATCTTTTAACATAGTTCTTTAGCCAATCGTTGATTGTCCTAGCATTTTTAAGTTGAATATTTTATTTCCTTCCTTAGGTATCTGCATTAACAAGACACAGAGCTCTTCACTTATTGGGTATTGATATGTCCTATGTCCTTTAACTCCAGTAATCACTATTGTCTTGTTAGCTAAGTTCACATCTTTCCACTTTAAATTGAAGACTTCACTTTCAGATGCTCCAGTTTCAATGGCTATCATGCACATGGCTCTAAGTTTTACATTGCCTATTCTGTAGAGGAGTTGTTTAATCATGGATGGAGAAGGGACAAAGAGTTCACGATTGTTGTATGCTCTGAATTGTGGTCTAGGTATCCTTAGCCCTTTGTATTCTGAGAACTGCTCAATGGTGATTAAAGCATACTCCTTTGAACCATCAGACCATTTAGAAGCTAAAACCTGCCTATACATGTCTTCAATGCTTCCCTTCAAATGCTTCAAAACCTTCAATTTCCTATGGATAGTGGATTCCCTATTACCTTTCCTGAAAAGCCATAAGGCAAAGCCTAGAAGGTCACTGTTATATGTAGGTAGAAGTGTAAAGCCGGGGGTGGGAGTTGAACCCACGTATAGCTGCTCTGCAGGCAGCCGCCTGAACCGCTCGGCCACCCCGGCGCACTACGATTGAATAGTGTTCCTTAGTAAATAAAGGGTTTACGGGGTTAAGTCGTATTGTTTATGGTTTTAGGCTATGCCTCCGAGTATAAGCGATGCTATGGTGGCTATTGCAAATATCACTAGGGTTTCAAGTAGGATTATCTTCCAGTTCACCCTCGCCTTTTTTGAGCGGTATCGCACGAGGAAAACGCCTACTATTGTGCCTACTATTCCAAGGGCAATTATGACGTTGATGGGCTCCGGCAAAAATAGGTATGCCAGTATTGGCATGCTTCCGGCTAGGAAGGTGGTTATGCTGCATATTATTGCAGCGTAGAGGTTGGCGAGGCTTGCCTCTTTATGGAGTATTGCAAAAAGGCTCATCAAAAGTTTGAGGGACTTCTCCCGCCTATCCTTGTCTGGGATGTCGCTTAGGCTGAACCCCATCAACGTTTGAAGGGTCTGCATGTCTGCCAGATCCTCGGTGACCCCGCCGAGGAAGAAGCTTGAAAAATTTGTTATAGCCACTGCGGTTAGGGTTAGGAGCGCCGCGAAAGCTGCAGCTTTAAAAGCTAAGCCTGCTATTAAGGCGGAGAGAACCACCACGAGCCCCGTTATTGAACCATCGACAAGGCCGGCTACAACCTCGATTATGGGATCCTTCTTGAGAAGTAGATTCTCCCACTCCTTAGCCAACCTTTGCCCTTGAGGGGTAAGCTGAACAGCATCGCCAGCGTAAGTAATAAGGCCCTCGCTTATCATTTCATTCAAGGCCTCTTCAAGATCAGCCATCTCAATACAGATTTTTTGGGCGCAGATTCTGTTAATGCGCTTTCTAAGCTGGCCTTTCTGAATTTTCGCCCTTTTAACTAGGCTTAGTAGGGTTACCACTTTTATAACATCCGGCAACTCCTGAATCTCAAAGGACACCTAATACGCCACCATTTACATTAAAGGGGCGGAATATCCATTAATAAACAGTTTCCCTGATAATCCCTATCAGCCACCATCATTATCTTGTAAACTTTGATAGAAAGGCCCTAACCTCAACCCTAGAGAGAATAACTTCCACAATTATTCCTGAAATTAGAATTTCAATAAAGGCCTTCATAATTATGAAGGATATCACTTGGGGCGGAACGCTGTAGACGGCACAGGCAAACCATATGTAGGGCGCATAGGGAGCTATGGCGATAGCCCCGCACACTGGAGGGGAAAACCTGAACTTCTTTGCCAGCAATCCAGCTATGCCTGCTAACAAAGCGTTTCCAAAGGGAATGAAAATATTTCCTATCCGTAAAGTTGCCATCACCAAACTTAACAGGCCGGTTAGGGCGCCTTCAATTGGCCCCACTGCCACGGCAACCAACAAGGAGGGCAGGGCTGACAAATGGAACTCAACAGTTGTACCGGGAGCGGATGGCAATCTTATTCCCAAGAAGCCTAGAACATTTCCAAGGGCACTCATGGTGACAATTAATGCTAGGGTCCTGGCAGAGTATTTCATGATGCCTTTTTAAGCAGACGTGCATATTTAAGCTTTTTGCAAACTTTATTTGTTTAATTTGTAAGATTAATTTACCTTTTTTGCAAAATTATTTTTGCTAATTCAGCCATATGCCTCATCATTTCAGTATTCTTAGCGTAGAGAACTCGAGATCTTCCCACCTCATAAATGCCCAGCAAACCACTTTTTTCTAGAACCTTTACATGGCGGTAGACCGCCGCGTAATCCATCTTCAGTATCCTCGCTATAGCCTTAATATGTAGGGGTCTTTCAGTTTCCATCACAAGCATGAGCATCTTGAAGCGTATAGGATTTCCAACAGCATTAAATACCTTTGAAACTTTGCAGATCTCATCATCATTCAGCATAATGACACAATATAATGTTGAATATCCAACTAATTTATGACATTTTCGCAAAATTAATTGGCAGCCTTATTTCCATATCTCTCGAAGTGGACAAACTCTTTAAGCTCTTTTCTGCTCGGCCCCTTCGGAGTTTCCGCAGGATACCCTAATGGCATAAGCTCCACCACACTTACACCATCGGGAACGCCTAGGATTTCAGCAGCCCTTTTATGGTCAAAAGCGCCAACATGAACCGTTCCAAGGCCGAGGCTGTGGGCTGCAAGGGCTAAGTTCTGCAGGGCTAATGCAACATCAAACATGTAAAAGTCGCCCTTATCCGTAACCGGTTTTCCATCCTTAAATCCGGAAATCCCAAGCCTGGCACAGGCAACAATGACAACAGGCGCCTTTCCAACAGCATCCCTCGCCGGATTCCTCGGAGTAAGGGTTTCCACAAGCTTCTCTTTAACAACAGAGTTTTTTATAATAATAAACTCCCAACACTGGGTGTTAGCCCAAGATGGAGCCCACCTAGCAGCCTCCAAAACAGTCCAAAGTTTCTCCTCTTCAACCGGATCTGGCTTAAACTTTCTTATCGACCTTCGAGTTTTTATGGCCCAAATAACATCCATACCGTCTCCCCTTTAGGTAATTGCATGCAAAAAGAAAAATATAGTGCTGAAGGGCTTCCAAGCTTATGCCCTGTGGAGTTCGTGATGAATCGAAGTATAACTTTTAGAGTTTTGCGAAGGCTTAGAAGCGTTTAATGGCTTTTTCTGAACGTGCCTATATCCACACTCGCACCTAAACCCTACCATTTTTCCTCCTTTGCGGATCTCTCTCCAAGAATTTGATGGGCAGTTAGCTGCTTGTTTATGGATCTTCCAAAGAATTTTCGCCTCCTCTAACGTGAGGGGCGCATATTGCTTGGCTATGGCAAAAATCCATATTAGATAGGCAATGACGCCAGCACATAAAAGGGCTATCAACAGTGTTTCAACCATGCTTTCACCTGTTTCCGAATTTTATGTGTATTTGTATATACTGCAAAGAGATGTTGAACATATTATATCTTAAGATAATATAAACATTGTGATATGCTAAAACTGCTTGAGCACATCACTTTTCTCCATAATGTAACCACAGTAGTGACATTTTATTATGAGGGGTTCCTCGCATTTAACATAAAATTTCGGTTTCACAGGTTCAGCCGTGTTGCTTATACAGGCTGGGTTAGCGCACTTAATTATATTTTCAATGATATTTGGAAGCCTAACCCTCTGCTTTTCTACAACATTGTAGTTCCTAATGATGTTGATGGTTGCATGGGGCGCAATTAATGCAATTTTATGCACTTCTTGAGGGTTCAGCTCTCGACCTTCTATTTTAACGATATCCTTAACCTTAAACCTTTTACTTGGCACATTAATGGCAATTGTCATAACCCTCTTCTCCTTCCCGGTTACCCCCAAAATCTTAATAACATCCAAGGCGTGACCGCCAGTTATATGATCTATAACCGTGCCATCCTTAATTTTAGAAACATAAAGCATGGTTTCGCTCATATAGGAAAGCCCTCCTGAAAAGGCTATGCGTAAGCTAAAATAAAAGGTTTCCACAGCCCGGCGGAAAATTTGAAAAGTGTTATTTAGAAGTGCGACAATGCTTTTTCTCGGTGTTCCTTTGCAGTTTGAGGGTAGAGACATAATATCCATTCGGGACTTCACACGCGAGGAGATCGACTATATACTTGAGATCGCAGGTGCCATGGAGCCCATAGCCTCCAGGGGTTCGGACATGCTTAGGGGTAAAATTCTTGCAACCCTATTTTTTGAGCCTAGCACACGGACAAGGTTAAGTTTCGAGGCTGCCATGCATAAGCTTGGCGGATCCACAATAGGCTTTGCAGAAGCAGAGATAGCCTCTGTCAAGAAGGGCGAAAATCTTGCAGACACCGTTCGCACCGTTGAGAATTACGTGGACGTCATAGCTTTGAGACATCCTCTTGAAGGGGCCGCGAGGCTTGCAGCTGAGTTCTCGAAAGTACCCGTCATTAATGGCGGAAGCGGGGCTGAGGAGCATCCAACCCAAGCGCTTCTGGATCTATACACGATAAAGAAGGAGAAGGGAAGAATTGACGGTTTAAGAATAGCTTTACTTGGCGATTTAAGGTATGGACGTACGGTTCATTCTCTGGCTTACGCTCTCTCCTATTATGATGTGGAGCTTTACCTGGTTTCTCCGGAGTCTTTAAGGATGCGGAGGGAGGTCCTTGATGAAATCAGAGAAAAAATTCCGGTAATGGAGGAATTAAATCTCGAGAAGGTCATGCCCATTATAGATGTGCTTTATGTGACGCGGATTCAGAAGGAACGTTTCCCAGATCCGGCTGAATATATGAAGGTTAAGGGTTCGTATAAGGTTAGTCTTGAAAGCCTTGCGAAGGCTAAAAAGGATCTTATAATTCTGCACCCCTTACCGCGAACAGATGAAATCCCACCGGAAGTAGATGGAACACCCCATGCTCGATATTTCCAACAGGTTTGGAATGGAATAGTAACAAGGATGGCCATTCTGGCTCTAATACTGGGCGCAGTGAAGTAGGATACAACCTTGTCAAAAGTATCTTTTAAAGTAGTTTAGGGAATTAACAGACCCACATGATGGGCATTTATGTAACTGACCATTCCAAGCCTTCTTGCAGGTCATACAGTATGTCAAGCTTCGATCATATGTGAAGAATCTTATTCCATACTCATTAATGAGCTTCTTGCTTATGTCTAAGAGCTTAAGGGGCTCATAGGAATCCGATCCGAGTTCCAAAACCGCAAGGCTTCCGCCATTAAGCAGCTTATCCGCTTCTCTTTCTAAAGCCAAAATTTTAGAAAGACTTTCAACCTCCTGTACAGGTATCCTTCTATATGTTGAGTACCAAGGTATTTCGCGACTTCCGAGGAATCTAACCCTTGAAACTCCATATCTCTCAATATCAAACCTCGCGAGTCTTTGGGCAGCTTCAAGGGAGGGTAAGGCTGAAAGAAGTAGTCGTTCTTCGTTTCTTTTAACCATTTTAATTGCAAAATCTGATGCTACTTTTAAAGTTTCAAACGTAAACTTTAAAGTGCTTTCATCGTCATGCATGCTCCCAATTAGAGTTTGTGAGGCCTCTTTCAAACCAGCGAAATTTATCACCATTGGTGAACTCTCAAGTCTAAAGTAGCTGTCACCGTTGATTTTCTGGAAGAGGAAGGGCAGCAGGTTTTGACTCCAAACTCTAAGGGCTTTACGCTTTATCTGCAAAGCCTTCGCAGCCATTTCAAGTCTATCTTTGAGAATTTCAAAATACTTCGACTGGTTTCCCTCGCTTTCATAGGCTATCCTAGGCACATTAATGGTGACGCAGCCTAAAATGCCTGTTCTTATAGTGTCTATTTCCCAATCTCCACTCCAGTCCGCGTCTATTTTGCATCCTGAAACTAAAAAAGTTGAATTTTTACCACTGTCCCCAAATGGACTAGCAAAGTTAACGGCGCCACCTTCCGATGCTAAACGGTGGGCTTGAATGAGTATTTTCTCTGCCCTATTATCATTGAAGACTTCTGGCCGCACTTTAACTATAATTTTTGGGTTTTGAACAGGCTTATGTTGGCTTTCCTCAGCTAAAACTTCAAGAATTAAACTGGCTATAATCTGACTTTCCTCAACAAAACTTCCATAGCATTCACCTTCCTTAGAGGATCCTGCAGTCGGCGTCTCAGCTAAAAATTCGGGAATCGTGGGTTCTATGTTAAGGGATACATCCCCGTGATGACTTAAGTTTAGAATAAACAGTTTTAAAGCTTCTTTCGCCCGACCCTCTTCAACCCCTCTAAAGAAGGGGGCTAAGAAAATGTTGAAGTACTCAAAAGTTTGAGTTCCATCAACTTCCCTTCTAGAATGCAGAAAAACATTAAAGGCCAGAAGTAGGGCAGCCTCAAAGTTTTTGGGAGGCGGATAGGATAGGCTGAGGGTATTTGGGCCTTCAAAAAATAAACCATTTTTGAGGAACAGCCTTAAATCATGAATTACCTCGCTTGGCCTTAGAATCCAGCCTCCAAGTCCGTGGATATGAAGCGCGCCTGAAAGGTAGGCGTCTGAAATATCCCTTGGGAAAACATTTAGAAGGGTGTATTCCTCGAAAACGCTTCTGCCAGCTTCCTCTAAGGGCGATGACAAACTATTTCTGATTTTAGTTAAGAGAGCTGAAACATCGTGAACGGGAAGGCCTAGACGGGTAAGTTTGTGACGGTACTCCTCCAAACCTTTCTCGATAAGGATGGCGTTAACCACTTCCCTTATCAGCGGCGCCGTTAAGTAGCTGGCTTTAGCCTTTAATAGGCGCTTCTCAGCCTCCTTCGCCACTTTCTGCGCCAATTCCGCGGACATTCCAGCCTCCTTTATAAGGGACTCTGCAATTTTGTTTACATCGAACTCCTCTAATGCGTAGCGGGATGTGCGGACAAGAAGCCTCGGGGGTTTTAACCCCTTCTTTTCAATTTCCTCGGCAATATTAACGACAATCTTGCCAAGCTCAGTTAACTTGTACTTCTTTGACTCCACATCCACCTCAATCAAGTCCGCCTTAAGAAGAAATTTTAAATGGTAGGCGAATCTCCCGGCATCTCTGCTGGGATTCATCTTCAACCTATTCATAAGCTCAGTATAAGACATAGAGCCTTTATCAAAGAGCAGGCTTAAAATGTTAAACCTGACGGCTGAGGATACAGCCTTCAGCACCGTTATTCCCTTTGAACGCCGCTGGAAAGACAAACGCGGACACCGCAGACAAGTGTATAGCAAACTTGGGAAATAACCCTTATTATTATGCCAAAAACATGCTTGTTTGGATAAGTTGAATTCGTCCATCTAAGCAATTGGCTAAACTGTTGGCTATGGTATAGGTTCCAATGGAAAACCACCTTCAAGTCATAAGCCTAATTTCAGATAAGGTTTTTAATGGTGAAGACAGGTTTCTTAAGGGGGTCTTGACCATCTAAATGGGGCTGTCGGCTAGTTTGGTCTAGGCTTGGAGCCTCGGGCGCTCTAGACCCCGGTTCAAATCCGGGCAGCCCCACCATATTTTGGCTTGCAACTTTAATAACTACAGTTTCAAATTTTGTTGTATACGGCGTGCTAGGTGCGCGTATTTATTTAGGGGGGCGGTGGGCGTTAATTTTAAAGCCGACAAACAAAAATTTATTTTAATGTGTTTTAGGCATGTGAAAAATCAAAAAAATCATTGCCCATTGAACTAAAAGTTTTGAAAAATCCAAGCTGGTCTAAGCCTAGACGGATTACAGTTACAGGCCCGCAACCGACTGCCACGCTTCCATTTGATGCTATCGCCTGGAAGACGCAGCTATCAGCTGCAACCTGTCCCTGCTACCGCCTAAGCTTGCTCCCAGCTTGGCACTGTACTTTTTGTAGCTATTAAAGTTTAATTTTTTAAGATTCTGTTTTATTTTTGATAATTTTAATTAAATTTTGTAACATGTATTTTTTGATTTGTATTTTTCACCATTGATATTTAAATTTGTTGGCTTATCAAGGGTTTGAATTTGGCGTTTTTCCTCAATTTTATCTGCTCCGAATTCCTAAAATTTTAAACTGCGGTTTTATGTGTTATTTAGGAGTCGAGGGGACGGATGAGATAGACGTGGCTGATGAAAAATTTGAGGACGATCTGGATTACTTGCTAGGCAAACTTTCTCAGGACTCTTCTGAGGATGTCTCCCAGAAGCTTCGTAAACTAAGGGATAGGCTTGTGGAGCTTCATAGGGAAAATATTGTTAAAATCAACCATTCAGTGATGGAGCTTGTCTGCGCCAAACATTTGATAAATCGCGGCTATGATGTTGATGTGGAAAAACCTCTAGAGAAAAATTTAACATGCGACCTTTTCGCAGTTAAGGGCTACGGCAGCATGATAGTTGAAATCGAAACGGGTTTCGTTCCGCCGGAACACGCCCTTGATCCCTCCACATATCTAGCCGCAAGAATAGCAAGCAAGATTGTCCGCTACAGCAATTTTGCAGGAAAATTCGCATTAGCAATTCCGCCATATTATGTCCTGCAGTATCCCCAAGCCCTCACCCAACCGCCAAAAGCGAGGAAGATGGAGGATCTAATGAAAATCAAAAGCCTATGCGACAAATACTACCATAACCCGCCAGTAACCCTAACAGAAATAAAAAACGCCCGAATCCACACCGTGTACATAATTGAAGTAGACAAGGGCGCCGTGCAGGAAGCGGATCCAGAATCATACGCAAAGAAAA
>CAZAPQ010000033.1:0-2855 GCA_964487415.1 uncultured Candidatus Bathyarchaeia archaeon
AATAAGCCCACACTGGAAAACTTCCACCTGCTAGGAGAAAAATACTACCATAAACGGCCTGAACTGCCGTTGCTAACAGCAAGCACGCTGCTTGTGCCAGGCTACGTGGACGCCCAAGAAGTGGAAGCCATAGCCCATTTCATAAGCCAAATTAGCCCAGAAATTCCATACACGCTACTAGCCTTCTATCCCTGCTATGTCATGAACGATCTGCAAACAACAAGCAGAAAACAAGCCTATGAATGCCAAAGAGCAGCCCAAAAACATCTAAAAAATATCCGCATAGGAAACATTCATCTGCTCTCATGAAATTTTAATGCTTCATTAAAGCGGAAAACCCATGCATTCATCATTTATCAATATACTCTTCTGCAGACAAACCTTCTAACATTCTAAGCTGCCCAGAAGGGTATTTTCTTCCGCATTAGATTTATATACTCGTTTAGGGTTTCCTGCTCTTCTAAAGTTAGCTTATTCATGAAGTTTTTCAACAGCGTCTTTGCATGGTATTCAGGCACTTTCACATATAGCAGGTCCCCTTCAAATATATGGCGTCCCACAATAGGCTTGTCTATGGATATGGCTACCTGCATCCCCTCACCTGCCTCTGGTATAGCCTTGCCTTTGTCCTGTATTTGAAGTATCTCGCCAACCTCATCGCCGTTCTCAGCCCTTACGAGTTGGAGTTTAGGCCTTATCTTTCCAGCTAAGACCTCTATGCCCACAATGGCTGGTTTAGCCCTTCTAAAAACATAACCTTGCAAAATCTGAATCTTTGCAGGTTTAACCAGTTTGGCGAATTCCTGCTCAATCTTGGCTTCTTGCTGTGTCTTAAGCCATGAAATGTAATTATCCACAAGATGATAGATTATTTTTTCCCTAAATATTTCAATACCTTTATTTGCAGCCTCTTCCTCAGCATCTGGAAGAATTTTAACGTTAAAGGCTAGAATAACCCCATAAAACGGATTACGCTCCTTCACCACGGCGGCTTCGGTGACATCACGTTTTGAAACGTCACCAACATCCGCAAGCCTTATCGGCACATTATTATGCTTCAGCGATTCAGCAATTGCCTCCAAAGAGCCCAATGTATCCGCCTTTACGATAACACCCTCAACATCGGTAGAAATTATAATGCGTTCAACTTCCTCCGAAACAAGCGTTACATACTTTTCAGAGCTTTCCCCCTCGCCCACCGCGTATAATGGAGCGCCAGCCAAAGCGCCTTCCAGCTCAGGTGCCACAATTTTAACTCCAGCCGCAGCTGATACAGCCTCCACGGATGAGAATTTGTCCCTAGGATCTCTCATTTCATCCAAGGGTTTAGGAACTAAGAGGGCTCTGACACGGGCAATTATAGGTTTTCCCTTGCCTCCAATAACAATTAAATCGTCTTTTCTGAGGATTCCATCATAGATTATGGCGTTAATAGTTAAACCTAAGCCAGGCTCCTCTTTAACCTCCAAAACCGTTCCTTTAGCTGGACCTGAAGTTACTTTAAGGCGCTTCTTTAGGTATTGCTGGGTTAAACCTACAAGAACAGCTAGAAGCTCTGTGATGCCCTCTCCTGTTTTGGCGCTTGTAGGCACAATAGCCACCGTACGTGTAAAGTCTTTTATGCGGTCGAAGCGGTCGGCATTAAAACCCAAACGGGAGAAGTTTCCAATAATCTCGTAAAGCCTATTATCCAAACCTTCTTGAACGTATTTGTCTTGAAGCTTATAGCTTTCAAGGAAGGGCATGTCAGGATGCGGTTTCCATCCTGGGATTCGATCAATCTTGTTGGCGGCAACCAAGAATGGGGTTTTCCGTACTTTTAAGATTTCAATGCACTCATAGGTCTGAGCTTCAAAGCCCTTAAGTACATCAATAACAAGGATGGCGATATCAGCTACGCTTCCTCCTCGCTTACGCAGATTTGTAAAAACCTCATGCCCCGGGGTGTCCACAATAAGCAATCCTGGAATTTCAATTTCGCCCTTCAACATTGAAAGAAAAGGGCCTATCATCTGCTTCAAAGTTTCCATAGGGAAGAAGCTGGCGCCAATGTGCTGCGTCATGCCGCCAACTTCACGTGCTTGAACACTTGTCTTACGGATCTTATCTAACAAAAGAGTCTTCCCAGTATCCACATGTCCAAGAACGCAGACGATAGGTTGACGAATAGACATTGGCTAATCTTCCCAACAAACTGCAGATAGCAAATCCACTCAAATTAATAAGCTATACTCTAAAAATCTTCCGATATGCCATCACATTTTAGAAAACTTTTGATTTTAATATTGAATTTGAAAAAGGCGACTTCCATTATAGTTTACTCAATTTTTGCAATTATCATAATAAAGCCAAGCGCAGCCAAGATAAGACTTAAAACGCCGAAAAAGCCCGTGTAAGGACCTAGGGCATCACTGCTCGTAAAAGTAAAATAAGCTGATACGGCACCCACGATTAAAAGGATTAGACCGAAGAACTTTTCGGCGACGCTTAAACCAAAACGACTTTTTCCACTCAATCTTGATCCTCCCGTAATTATGCCCTTTAAATAGGCTTTCAAGACCTATTTAAATTTCTTCTTTTCACGTGGTCTCTTCAAGCTTAGCGGGCAAATATTCATCAACAATGTACGTAAGACCATATCTGCTGAAAGCCTCTTGCTCGGCTTTTCGCCTAATCTTTAAGAAGGTCTTTATTTCCCTCTGCCATAACGGATCCTCTTTATATCTTGGATCCCTTTGAAGTTCATGCAGCCTCTTAATGTCTATGTCGTCCAGCGGATCCGTGGGCAGTTTGTATCGAACGATGTCCGTAGCCCAAACTCCGCTCCATTTCGCATCAGGTGTTGTCAGGTCCCT
>CAZAPQ010000034.1:0-3413 GCA_964487415.1 uncultured Candidatus Bathyarchaeia archaeon
GTGGGAACGCCCTACGTGGAAATGCCCGCTGTTATGGCGAAATATAATCCATTCGCGGAGAAAGCTGGAATGCGGAAAATAGCCATGCAGACCCCGCCGAGAGAAGCCCTAAAAATAGCTGAAACCCTAACCCGGCTTGGATTTAACATTCACCTCCTCGGAAGTGAAAAATATGTGTTAATTAAACTGCAAACCCTAAACGCTGAAAGCCTGGCAAAAATACGGGAAGCCTTCATCAGGCATCCCCATACACGCTTCATGAAACACTTCTCCAGCCACATGCCCTTCGGAAGGAAAAACGAGTATGCAAAGATGATAATGGAAGCCAGCCTTGAAAAGCTCTCACACCTAATCAAAGTATGCGGTTTTCTCCTACAAACAAAAGTTTACCTCTTCTGGTCTTCAACACACTCTTAACGTCCCCTCAAAAACAGAAAACCGTATTTTTACTAGTTTGAGGTATAATTGTTTAATTAAGCTCTTTAAGGAGCTTGAAACTATTCCCAACTTGTTTCCTTGATTCAAGCTTCCAAGCTGATATCTTTTCCACATCTACGAAAAACTATGAGAAGGCTAATACGGAATCCTAGGGCTCAAAAATCCAAAAACGACAATCAAGACATCTTTTCCTAGCTGTGAAACCATCAGAAAAGCTGAGACAAACAAACGTTTAGCCTTAACCTAAATTTGCCAGGATATGTCCATATCGTCTTTGACCATGTAGTCGGCTTGCTCCTTTAAAGTGTTCCCTTATAATGGATTGTTGCAGGGCATCCGACGCATTTATCGTTTAGGTATCGTATGCAGGGCTTACAGTCAACATTGCATGGCGCAATGTTCCTTCTCTTGTCAGCAAGGTTCTCTCTTATCGGGATGAATTGTTCAAAGTATATGTCGCCTATTGGGTAGAACTCTGATCTACGTATACCTGCGCTACTTCTCAGGGAGCATTTCTCTATGGATATGCTCTCCAGAGTGTCTTGGTTTTCCGCTACAACGAGGGCTATTAGGTTGTAGCCGCCTATTGTTTTAAATATGTTGATCACTCTTGGGCAGTCTTTGAATCGTTCAAGAAGCCTTTGCATCGCCTCTGCGCTTTCCATCTCTAAAAGGACAATAGCGGGGTGAAGTTTGAAAAAGAAAGGATTCATTAAAGCGGTTACTTTTATGGCGTTTTTTTGGATAAGCTTTTGAAGCCTTTTCTTCACACCCATACTTGTAAATCCAACATTATCGGCCAGCTCCTCTAGAGTTGCCCTGCCATCAATTCGAAGCTGGGAAATTATCTTTCTGTCAACCTCGTCCAAAGCCAATCCTCTGTTTATTTTCTAAACACAAAGTATTAATATAGTTTGTGCATTAAACTAAAATCCATAAACAAATTGATGATGAACAAAGCATGTGGAGGAACCCACATGAATGCTGAATGTGATGGCAAATGCGAGTCATGCTCAAAAAGAAGTGATTGCATGGATCCGCGAAAAGATAGATGGGAAGAGCAGCAGAGACTAAAGCAGAAAATGAGCATGATAAGGCATAAAATAGCGATTATAAGCGGTAAGGGCGGTGTTGGAAAAAGCACTGTAACAGTAAATCTAGCCATGGCTTTTGCACTACAAGGCCATGCAAACCGAGTTGGAATCTTAGACGCTGATATTCACGGTCCAAGCATTCCAAAAATACTAGGCTTGAGGGGACAGAGACTTCAAGCCCTCGCAGCTGGGATAATATTTCCAGTCACTGGACCGCTGGGAATAAAGGTGGTTTCCATGGACTTTCTACTTCCAAGCGACGAATCGCCTGTAATCTGGCGGGGGCCATTAAAAATGAGGGCCATCCAACAGTTTCTTTCCGATATTACTTGGGGAGAACTTGATTTCCTTTTTGTTGATCTTCCGCCAGGAACGGGTGACGAGCCCTTAAGCATCATGCAACTTATCCCAGACATGGACGGTGTAGTCATAGTAACTATCCCATCAGAGGTTTCCCAAATTGTTGTTAAAAAGGCTGTGACATTCGCTAGGCAGTTGGGTGTTCCAGTGATTGGTATCGTTGAGAACATGAGTGGTTTTGTTTGTCCAAAATGTGGAGCAGAAGTGAACATATTTAAAACAGGGGGTGGACGAAAAATCGCTGAAGACTTAGATATCCCATTCTTGGGAAGTATACCACTGGACCCCGAAATATGCGCGGACTCAGATAACGGGAAACCCTTCATAGTTGGGCATACAGACTCACCAGCCTCAAAAGCCTTTATGGGCATCGTTAAGAAAATTGAAAGGTTTTTGGAGGAGCGGAACTTGTTGAGGACTCCGCTTAAACAAATCACACATAGGGAGGCTGAGAAATGAGGAATGCACTTTGCCGAGACTAATAAAAAGAAAAAGAATGATCGGAGGGAATATTGAATGAGGATTTGCGTATCTGCGTCGGCAAACAGCTTGGACGCGCTTGTAGATCCGAGATTTGGTCGATGCCCATACTTTCTTATAGTGGATTCTGAAACTATGCAGTTTGAGGCTGTTCCAAATTTGGCTTCAGGCGCCGTAGGCGGTGCTGGAATACAGGCAGCCCAAATCATAGCGAGCAAAGGCGCTAAAGTGGTTATAACTGGAAATGTCGGGCCTAAGGCTTTTCAGGCCTTGTCGGCTGCAGGGATAAAAATCATAACGGGTGCATATGAGACTGTAAGGGAGGTTGTTGAAAAATATAAGAGGGGAGAGCTTAAAGAGACGAATGCTCCAACTGTTGGAGGGCATTTCGGAATGGGAATGGGCGGAGGGCGTGGTTGGAGGCGAGGGCAATGGTAGCCATGGGCAGTGCAGAGAATGAAGAGCTTGAAAGGTTAAGGCAGAAGAAGCTTAGAAAATGTTACGAGAAGCCGGAGGAGAAGGAGGTGGAAAGTTGAAGGAGAGAATAGTTATACCGGCTGAAGATGGAAATGGGCTTAACGCCAGATTGTCTGAACATTTCGGCAGAGCTCCCTACTTTATAATCGTCGAATTGGAGGATGGCAATATATCAAACGTTCAAGCGGTGCCCAATGAAAGCGAACACTTCGGCGGATTTGGACGGCCACCAGACCGCATTCTACAGTTTAGGCCGAACGCCGTAATCACCTATGGAATGGGACCTAGAGCACTGAGCATATTTCAAGAGGCAAGAGTAGCCGTCTTGAAAGCCAACGCTGACACTGTTAAAGATGTCGTCGAAGCATACAGACAGGATAAGCTTGAAGAGCTAACAGAGGGTTGCCGCCACGCACACCACAGATAAGGACGCATATTTGATATTTCAGGGTGAAACATGCTAGATAGGGCAAAGATAGAGGAGCTTTTGCTTAGAGCCGGTTACTCAGCCAAGGCTGTAAAGCTTTATGTAAGCAAAGTTAATGTTGGCTCAATAGAAAGGCC
>CAZAPQ010000035.1:0-8004 GCA_964487415.1 uncultured Candidatus Bathyarchaeia archaeon
CCTCTTTTACGCTTCCCTTGGATTTGTTGCTCTTCTCTGTAACTAGTAGGAGGCTTACGCCGATTTCAGATGCGACCTTAGCCAAAAGCGCATTTACCCCCACGCTGTCAGCGTCCATAAGCTCAGTTACGTTTGAAAGGCCCATCAATAGAGGTACATGGGGATTCCTCTCAGCAAACTTATGATAAGCAATAAAAGATTTCAGAACATCCGCTGGTTCAAGGATCAAGTCGCCTATTATTTTCCTGAAGCCTAGCCTTTCCGCCCTCTCAATGTTTTCTTCAAGAAATTTTACACGATCATCAACATTCTTTGGCATATACCCCTCAAGCTGGTTTGTAGGTGTAACCACAACAGCCGCGTTGGAAACTGCTTTGGCCATCTCTTCCATATTTCCCGCATCAACGCTTAATACCAAACTGGCACCTGCTTTCACGCCTTCAGCTGCCTCCCCAGGGTCAAATGTGTCAATGCTCACGGGCACATTCACCACCTGCTTTACGGCTTTCACAGCCCTTTCAGCATCTCCGGGTCTACATTCACCAGCTATCATCCCAACATCTATTATGTCCGCTCCTGAATTCACGAAATGCTTGGCCAGCGTTTGAATCTCATTTGTGGAGAGTAATGGTGCATCCACTATTTCGGCGATAATCCGCATGGGGAAATCTTTGCCCAAGGCAAGATCTTCAAGCAGCATATTGCCAGGATTCTTCAGTAACACATCCCTGCGGCTTTCAATTCTCTCCAGCTCCTGCAAGGAGCGGCGCTTAATATTCTCTTTCAGGATTTCGCATGCAGGAATACTTGTTGAAAGTTTCTCCACTCCTAAAAATTCCATGATTAGGGGGAGATCCGCTGCATATCTGGGACCCTTAAATGCGGGGACACCTGTAGCGTTGGTTATTACTGATGTGTCGCCTCTGGCCATTCCAGGGACGAGGATCATGTCAAAATTTTCGAGATTCAATTTCTTAAGCTCCTGAGCAATGTATTCCGTTGTTAGAAAAGCTGCAACAGGAACCCTTAGGGTGTGAACTTCCACGTCCCTATAGTTCTTCGTGTAGTTCTTTACCATCTCCTCGGCAAGCAAACCTGTAACAAGAAGCACCTTCATTTAGAATCAGCCTTCATTATGCTGAGGAGCTGGGTACATATCTGCATGGGATTATCCAGCACAGTGACCCCCTGCATGCGTTTAAGCTTTCTGACATTTTCCAGATCCACCCTCCTCGGGTGAATGATTATTTTATCTCCATCCCTTATGGCGCCGAATGGACAGGCGGTTATGCACAATTTGCAACCCTGGCATAGGGCCAAATTTATGCGGGGTTCCCCTTGCTGAATTTCCACCGCCGAGTTTGGACAGACCTTCATAGGAGGGCATTCCCTGCACATTTTACTCCTGCAGATATCTCGAATTATATATTGGGGAAGCTGGGTTTCAATAATATCTCCACTTTGATCGGTGGGTACAATGAGAATAGGCACCCTTGCCTTCTGCGCCAGCGCCATGGCGTTAGTTACTATTGTATCAGCTACTCCATACACCATCTTGGCTACGCTGTTCATGGTTGCCGGAGAGATTATTAGGGCGCTGTAGATGCCTCTAAGGAATCTGCCTGTGCGGGGAAATCCAGGGCCATCCTCTGCCTCCGTCACAATTTCCCTGAGATAGCTACCATCGGATATCTTTTTCAGGGAATCCCAAAATCCGTAGATTCTAACAACCTGAAGCCCCGCGTTAGATATAAAAATGGTAACGTTAAGCCCGTGTCTATCAACAAGGCTTTTCATCGCTTGGATTGTTTCTTTTAGGAAGTGGCCGGCGCCGGTTATACCCCAAGCAATATTCAATCAGGCTTTACCTCCGCAGCCTTTTTCCCTATAAATTCTAATATAGGCGCCTCTGTTGTTTGCATGGGCTATAAACACCCTGCCGCCACACCCCCTCTCCATGAGAAAACTCTGAACAGCCTTTTTGGTTTCCTCAGCTTTTTTCAGGGAGTCAAATAATCCATAGAATGTTGGCCCCCATGAACTTTGTCCAGCACCGCAGGCTCCAAGATTTTGCATTAAGCGTATGCCCTCAGCAGTAACTTCGTTTGAAAATACTCCCCCCTGAACGCTGACGAATTGGCTTCCCACAATCGTCTGTATAGTCGTTAATGCTTCGCCGAACTCCCATATGTCACGTTCAAGAAGCGCCGGGATAAGCTTCACCAAAATTATACGACACGTCCTATCAATTTTCTCCTCGGACGCGGATATGCTTCTGAAGGCCTCATCCTCCACGTTGCCCGATAATCCCTCTCCAACGTTTGGAATAGCTACAACAAAAGGCCAATCTGAAGGGAATGGAAACCTGAGCACAGCCTTAGGGAAGCCTTCTACGGGAGAATTTTCCTTTTTCAATGATTTTCCACAATCAATTATTAATCCGCCCTTTGAAAAAATCGCTGTGCCAACCCATGTTCTTTTACCCCTGCCCATGGCAGAGGCTAACTCCCAAACCGAGGTGTTCAGCTTAAAAATTTTTGCAAGGGCCGTGGCTATTGCCAAAGATAACTGTGTTCCAGAGCCTAAGCCCACATGCTCAGGAATAGTCCTCCTAACTCTAATGAAGACGTTTTCTGGCACTTTATATGTGGCTGAGAACCTCCTAACAATCGTTTCAACAAGGGCGGTGTAGGCTCCTTTCCCCTCAATATTCAATGCATCGCTTTCTTCGGCTTCAATGATAAAATTTGGACGATCTATTCCGACGCCTAGCCCTCCAAAAATTCTTCCAAGATTACCCTTTAAGTCGATTAGACCCATGTGAAGTCTTGCAGGAGTTTTAACGTAAACCTTCATTCTGCTCCCAGGATTCAATCATTCCTATTAAATTAGCCATTATTTCTGAGCAATTGGAGTTAGGAGCAACCCTATTGGTTATTTCTTGATAATGCTTTATTAAATTAATCAGGCTGGCTGCCTTCTCCCTTTCAGCAGAATTGGAAGTTAAGAAGCTTTTAACCCTAGTTGCATGTATTATAGCCTCTATCGTGGCAAAGTAGGCTCGGCAATAAGCCCTAGGCAGAACCTTTGACGCCCAAACAAATTTAACATCACATGAAAATTCAGCGAAAAAGTTAGAAGGTTTAATTTCGGAGACGGAAACCTCTATTATGGCATCAGCTGACTTAAGCCTTGGAGCATTAACAGTCTTCGCCTTCTCAAACCAATCCAACGGTGCTGAACCTCCAATATTAGCCTCCTTAAAGGCTGTATAGAAAAACATGACAGGATCTGAAGTTACATTCACAACCGCACATCTATTTGCCATCAAGTTCCTATAAGTAGAGGAGGATACATGGGGCCTGATCAAAATCTTTCTCGGCTCAATCGCTATTACGCCCATGGGTGCAGCGTTTGGCCGACCCCTTTCATCGTATGTGGAAACTATTGTCTCCATTATAGTGTCTTTAAAGAAACCTAATTTTTCAAGTGTTAACGCAAACCTGGTCATAAAAAGTTAACAAATCTAGCTAATTTATTAAGTTTTATTAAAAATCCTAAAGCCGGATTGTTTTCATGTCAAAATCGAGACTTATTTTGCAGAAGAAAATTTAACATGACGATGGGAATTATTTTATGCTGTGGAATTATCTTGATTCCGCAGTTGCTGGAGTTCCTAAGGAGCTTCGTTGAATGGATAAATAGCTTAACATGGGTTGATTTTATACTGATTTTTTGGCCCCTCCTAATTATCGATTTTCTCCGCGCTATACTAAAAGTGGCAATTATAGGCATTCACGCGGTCTACTCGAGGATACACAAAGTAAATTATCCAGGATACTTTGTACCTAAGGTTTCAATAATAATTCCAGCCCATAACGAGGAAAAGGTTATTGTGCGATCCATCGAATCTGCCTTGGAAACGGATTATCCTAACAAGGAAATTTTGGTTGTGGATGATGGATCCACAGATAGGACATACCAGCTTGCATACCCATACGCGGAGAGGGGCTTGATAAAACTTTTGAGACGGGACGTGGCCAGCGGGTCAAAGGCTGGAGCCTTGAACCATGGACTAATGTTCGCCACCGGAGACATGATCGTCACAGTTGACGCTGACACCATGCTGGAACGCGGGGCTATAAAGGAGGTGATTAAGCCCCTTTCCAACCCGAGGATTTCCGCAGTTTCAGGTAATGTCCGAGTATTAAGCGGAGAGCATGGAAAAAATAATCTTCTGGTTAGGCTTCAAGCCTATGAGTATCTGCTTTCACTTGAGCTTGGGAGACGCTTCAATTCAATAGTAGGCACCTTGTTGATAATTTCCGGAGCCTTTGGGGCATTCTGGAGAAAGTATGTGGAGTCCCTTGGGAGATATGACAAGGACACTATAACGGAGGATTTTGACATAACGGTTAAAATGCGGAAGCTTGGCCGTAGACTCTTTTTTGCTGAAAAAGCCGTCGCATGGACTTTTGTGCCTGAAAAATTGCGGGATTGGAGACGTCAGAGGCTAAGGTGGACCATAGGACAGGCGGAAACCCTGTGGAAACATAGGAACGTCTTCCGTAGGGAAACTTTTGAGTTGAGATTTGTAGCCGCTGTCTATGATATGTTGTTTATGGACATTATCCTTCTTTTTATACGGATGTTGTGGACGTCAGTTATGTTAATAACCCTAAAGCAAACATTTCTGTACGTAGTCCTTCTAAGCGCTATACTATACCTTCTTCTTGAATTCTTCCTTGTGATCACGGCTGGTTTGCTTTCGCCGCGTAAAAACGATTTAAAAAAGGTTTATCTTGCTCCTGTTATGGTTTTATTCTACCGTCCATTGTACGCGCTTGTAAGACTTGAAGCCTACATTCGGTGGGCTTTAAAGAGGAAAACTAAGTGGTAGCGCTGTTAAGGAGTAGCCCCTTCAGCTCTAATTTTCCGAAGCTGATCTTTTCCATGTTCGGTTAACTCATAGGTGTGCTGTTGTATTATACGCGCATCTTCTAAACTGAAGGTTCTATCACACTTTATACATGTAAGCTTTATTATTGGACTAGAGAACATGTGGCCGCTAGAGCACCTATACAACGAGTATATTCTCCTATAGTCTACGCCTACAAGTCTAAGTTTTTTACGGCATTTAGGACATTCCAGTTCGTCTCCCCGCTCAAAGTTTCTAGCGAAGTCTATATGTCCACAGCTGAAATGCTCAATTGCTTCGCCTTTCTCAAACACCATACTGTCGCATTGGAAGCATTTTAGGTAGAAGTTCATCCTGTGGGATCCACAGTGGGGACATGATATTGAGGAGCAATGCACCTTTGAACTGAGAATTTCAGATTCCTTAAGCTTTTCCATTGCATATAACAGATCTTGCGGGTCTGCGCTGCTCCATGGAACCTCTAATGTTAATGTAGGATTAAAGCTTACTGAATTCACTTTGGTGAATATCCTTAGAACTTCAAGCATCATATCCTTGCTTACTTCCTTAGGTATCGCGGGTTTTAGAGATATCCCACGTTGCTGATCTCTTACAATGAGAAAGACCTCGCCAATAACAGGCGCTCCGATGTTATATTCTATGCGAAGGGTTTCTTCATCGATCATGAACCGGCCATCAGAGTTTGAGCATATTGCACTGAAGGTCTTAGGATCCAGCGACTCGGGATACATCACGCCCAAAGTTATCAGATTAAAAGGCCTTGTCAAGAGTTTAAGCGCCCTAGTAAACTCGTAGGCTTTCCTCTCATCCATATTCAACGCTAATGTGGATAGGGAATCTATGATCATAAAACCATCCTTAATCCAGTCTAGAAACTGGGCTACAGCCTTGAATGTTTCATCAGGATCGTATTCTAAAATTCCAATCCTAGCATGGTTTATCAGGGCTTTCTGGCTTTCAGTGAAGAAGTCCAGATAAAAAATGCTATAGTCAGCCTCATATTTTTCAAGGTTAATTCCTAAATTTTTCATGTGGAAGGCTATATCCTCAGCAGAAGAATCCAAGCAAACATACAATCCCCTCAATCCAGCCTTTAGAAAGTTTTGGATAAGGCTGAACAGAAATGGATATATCTGCGTTGCATGTTCCCCGAGGACTCCAATGTAGCATGGTTTACGCAGTCCTCCACCTAAACGGTTATCCAATTCCTGAAAGCCTGTGGGAACATATCTAGACATACAGCATCACTACACTCACATCTTTAAAAGTTAAGAAATTTTAAAAGGATTACTTGAGATGCCACGGCCGCAAGCGCTTCTTAAAAATATACAAGCTTGCCACTATCCTTTAATTTTATAGAACTAAAATCTAACTAGTTTAGGTGAATCTGTTGGATTTAAACTTGACCGGAAAGGTTGTGATTGTCACGGGCGCCGCGCGGGGTATAGGCCGCGCCATTGCCTTAGAGTTTGCAAGGGAGGGCGCTAATGTGATCGTAAATGATATTTTAGAGGAAAGCTCCTCAGTCGCCGGGGAGATTGAAAAGATGGGCGTAAAGAGCCTCTTTGTTAAGGCTGATGTTTCAAAGGAGCAGGAGGTTATAAATATGTTCAGTAGGGCTGTGGACGCTTTCAGTCGGGTTGATGTTCTCGTTAACAATGCTGGCATTATAAGGGATGCTTTAATCCATAAAATAAGCCTTGAGGACTGGGAGGCGGTTATTGAAACGAACCTGAAAGGCGCTTTTCTCTGCTGCCGAGAGGCTGCGAAATATATGATGAGGCAGGGCTATGGAAGAATAATCAACATATCATCGGTTACTGGGCAGATGGGTAATATTGGCCAATCAAACTATGCAGCATCAAAGGCCGGAATAATAGGCTTGACGAAGGCTTTAGCCCTTGAGCTTGCAAGATATGGCGATATCACCGTAAACGCTATAGCTCCTGGCCTAACAAGAACAGAAATGACTGGAAGGGTGCCTGAAAAGATTATCAAGCGCTTTATTGATAGGATACCCCTCGGCAGAATGGCTGAACCAGAGGAGATAGCACATCTTGCAGTATTTCTAGCCTCGGATAAGGCAAGATACATTACCGGACAGGTTATAGCCATAAACGGCGGGCTTTATATGTGACAGTAGACGACATCGCTGCGGGCACTGCTACATATCTCAACAAGCTTAGGAGGACCGTGTTAGGTGCTGCGGGTCAGAGTTATTTCCTTTGACTTAGAAGGAACCCTTGTGGATATGGTTTTCAGCGATAAGGTTTGGAATGAAGGGGTGCCCAGGCTTTTTGCCCTGAAGAATGACTTAAGTTTTGAGGAGGCGAAAAGGATTGTGATGGATGAATATGCCCGAATTGGAGAAAATCGTGTTGAATGGTATGATATAGCCTACTGGTTCAATAGATTTGGACTTTCGGGTTTAGAGTCCCTCCTCGAGGAATATAAGGGGTATATTCGCTTTTTTCCAGAGGTTAAAGAAGTTTTAGAAGAGCTAAGCGGCAAATTCACACTAGTTTTAGCAACAAACTCTAACAGGCTCTTCATAAAAGCCCTAGCCAAGGAAATTATGCACTATTTTAGGCAAATATTCTCAGCTACTTCGGACTTTAAACTTCTAAAGGGGAACTCAGAATTCTACCGCCGAATTTGCGGAATCCTGAAGGTTCGCCCAGAGGAAGTTGTCCACGTAGGCGATAGATGGGTCGACGACTTCCAAAGTCCAAGGAGCATTGGGATTAGGGCTTATCTCCTTGACAGAAACGGAAAAATGGGGCACATGGACCTAGCGGGCTCTGTAATTGCGGATCTAAGGGAACTTGCAGAGATGGTGATGGCGGACTTTTGAGCATATCAATTTTGTTAACTTTTTATTTTTATTCAGCTTTTGCTAAATATTGATAGTGCTCCGGGGGTTCCTTGTTGTCTATTGAAAGGTTGTCCACAGGTGTTCCAGCCCTTGACAGCATGCTTGCCGGCGGGATTCCAAGGGGTTTCACGGTCGCTGTTACAGGTGAACCTGGCACTGGAAAAACTGTTCTCTGCATCCACTTCATAGC
>CAZAPQ010000036.1:0-12660 GCA_964487415.1 uncultured Candidatus Bathyarchaeia archaeon
ATATACGCGCTAACTGGATATTACAAATGAAATCTTGGAGAAGCCGCTTCAGCAAGTTGAAATTCATCAATTAGGTTTAGAAGCAGCGCACCGTTGATAAGCTTAAACGGCTAAGGATTTCCCAGACAGTTCGACTTGACATTGTTAAGATTGCAGGCGAAACAGACACCTTCAGATTACGCATTGGAAACTATAAAGCCCTATTCAAAGTTTGCGAGCTGGAAAAGATAATAGTCGTCGTCAAAATAGACATCAGAAAAGGATTTACCGATAAACTCAAATACGTTCAAGAACTTCACCCTGGTGGTGAACTTTTCCGAGCTTCTAACAAGATGCTACAAAATCTAACAATTTCCGTTTTCTATCCATTCATGCAAAAGGAATTAAAAGAATATGTTTTCGGTTTCTCTTTATCATTTTTATAAGTAAGCTGTCAAATTATTGACAAACTATTTATAAATAAGTTGTCAATAAATTTACAGCTATGTCCATTCCTATTGAACTGATGGATCAAAATCCTTGGTGGAGAATTCCTGAAGCTATTCTCGAAGACAAATACATAAAAGCACTAGCAAACTCCAAAGTGCGCTGGGAACCAAGGCTCAAATATAAGTTTGATCTTAGCGCAGATGTCATCTACACCATTAGAGGCCCACGCCAAGTTGGGAAAACAACATTATTGAAGGAAATGATAAAAGACTTGTTAGATTTGGGAGTGCATCCAAGGGCTATATTCTACTACACGTGCGAGTTAATAAATAATCCAAGAGAACTTGTCGAGAAAATATCCGTATACTTAGACCAGATAAGATCGTCACCCAAACAAAGAACGTACCTATTTTTGGATGAAATCTCTTCAGTCAAGGATTGGCAAAAGGCCATAAAATATCTCGTAGATACAGGCAAGCTAGAAAATACCACTACAATCTTAACAGGCTCTCACACCCTTGACATTAAAAAAGCATACGAAAAACTTCCAGGAAGACGGGGACAAACAGAGGAAACCCTAGACAAAATAATGCTGCCTATGAAATTTGCAGAATACGCTGAAACACTAAATGAAGATGTTAGAAATACAATTAGAGAATTAAACCTACTTTCAATCGACAAAAGAATAGAATTACTCCAACAGTTACTTCAAGGCCGAATCCCAGAGGAAATTAAAGAACTTTTATTTTTAGCGAAAGAGCTTGAAAAACTCTTTCAAGACTATCTAATAACAGGAGGCACAGCAAAAGTTGTCGATGAATACCTTAAACACAACGAAATACCCGAACACGTTTACAAAACATATATAGACGTCATATTGGGCGATCTCACCCGATGGAACAAGCGAGAAAGTTACCTAAGGCAGATAATTAACCGAGTGATTGAAACTTTAGGAAACCCTGTCGGATGGAATACCTTAAAACAAGAAACAGACATCGCTCACCATAACACGATCGCTGAATACGTAGATACGCTTGTAGATAGCTTCGTGCTACTATACCTGTATCACTACGACGTAAACCAAAAGGCACCAGCATATCAAAAAGAAAAGAAAATACACTTTCAAGACCCATTCTACCTTCATGCAATGAGAGCGTGGGTTTCTGGAAAAGAACCATTCGATTCCACCATAGAATTTCTCAAAGAAACTGAAAACATAGGCAAAATCGCAGAAGGAATAGTTGCCAACCATCTAGTAAGACTAGCATTCCTATTAAGCAAACAAAAACAACTTTTCACATATGAAACCTCAGTCTTCTACTGGCGAGGGCGAAAAGAAAGAGAAGTAGACTTTGTCCTTAAAGCTGAAATCGACAGCAGCGTACCAATAGAAGTAAAATATCAGCAAACCATCAGCAGAAAGGACTTATATGGCATAATTGACTTTCTAAAAGTCTCAGGAGCTTCTAAAGGAATACTACTTTCCAAAGATAAACTGGAAACCAAAAGAAACGCCGTCATTATGCCAGTATGGCTCTTTCTATTGATAGTTTAAAAGCAACCAACGAGCGTTAAAAATTAACCAAGCTATAAGGGGTTCAAATGTTTGGAATTTATCATTGTCCGAAATGCGGCTTTAAACTGGATAAACTAATACTTCGTTCTCTGTGGAAACGAGAGAAATGGAAGAAAATTGTTAGAGAACATGATGAAGTTCTTAACTATGCATTGGCCAACGATCGGAATGATCTGAAATGGTTTTTCGTTTTTCATGAAGTTCAATGTTACTGCGGATGGAAGTCCACTGCAGTTCATATGATGCGGTTCGAGTTGAATCCCGATCTTCCCGTCCTTCAAAGGGATCTTCGACTTGTTCATGTTGAGGATGCTATTTTTGATCCCATTGATGGATTATACTTAGGCAAGCGAGTAAAAGGATTGATTGCCGCCTTCCTTGACCGATGGAATAGACTGGCTGATCTAATAATAGTTTGCACTCCGTTCATTTCCTCAAAATTCACTTATAGCGAATGGGAATGGTTAATGTCGCGTATCTTTCCATTTAAGTTTCGAATAATTACACGTCCCCAGTCACATAAACTCTTTAAAAGGTTACCTATTTTCAGCGGGATGAAACCCGAGGAAATTCTGATTAAGCATGCCGAAGATGACTTTTACGATACTATCGAAAAACAGATTTTACGGCCAATTTTAGCCGAAGACGCAATAATACGATATCAGAAATTTCATGCAAAATTCTTCGCTGGAATTTTTTCAAACCATGTAGAAGTAATTCATTCATCATTTAATTTATTTGAATATGAAGAGAAACAGCTTGAAAATGTTGCAGTGAATATCTATCCACGGGATTTCTTCCTTTACAAATTTTTGCTACCATTTGGAATCGAAAAACTTTCAGTTCCTCAAGATACTGTTCTGGAGAAAGTCGACAAAGTTGGATGCATAATTTGTTCAGAGGAAAATGGTTCTTTTACGTCCAAATATGATTCCTATCAAACAAGATCATGGCAAGTGATCTTGAATTTCTTTCACAAGTCCTAAACTCATAGTTAAAGAAAAATGCAGCATCACTTTCTTTTAGTGAGCAAACATTAGTAGCCTATTTTCGTTTTCTGAAGATTTCTGGGTTATCTACTTCCTAATCTATAGAATATCCAAATTTTGGAACGTGTTCATGAAACAAAAAATAACATATAGAAGAATTGTTGAAATAAAATACTATGGATGAACATGAGATTAATAATCTAGTTGCATATTACTCAAGACAAGTTTCGGCGCATGTGGGACCAGTAATAAGTATATTTTTTAGCCTCATCGGACTACTAAATCTGGCGAGAATTTCGGATATTTTTGAACATAAACTATTTTTTTCATTCTTATATTTTCTTTTAGGTGCTTTGGGTGCTTATTTTTATGGCAGGTTAGTTTATTTTGGTCAACTCCTTGACGAAGCCTTACTTCGCTCAAGTTTTGCAAATTTGCACCAACAAATTAGAGAGCAAGTTTTACAAAGATCATTGCTTTTGAGAATTGTTTCAAAAGTTTCGGAAACAAGAGAAGGTAAGTATAGGTTAATCTGGGCATGGTTATTACCAATAATAGTGAGTATATTAGCGCTAGTAAGCTGGATAATTGTATTCTTTCAATTATAATGACATGCTCTGTCGCCAAAAGCGCGGTTTAAACATGAATGACGATTTATCCTCTTCTATTTGCCGGAGCTTTCTTTGGTTGGCCGGCAAAAGTGAGTGTTTATATGTGTGCTTTCCAACTGTATTTTTGGTGATTTTTTGGGCGAGACGGAGACACTGATGGGAAAGGTTGAGGAAATCGGAAGGAAGATTGATGAGTTAAGGGATTTTCTCGAGGATGTTTTCCTAACCACCGAGGAATGCATGTTGTTAAAGGAAGTTGACGATATCGTTAAAAACAAGCGCTTCAGCGAGTTGAAATCCCTCAATGAAATTTAGATTCTCATCCATAAGAGGGCATATGAATTCTTAAAGGACCTAAAATCTGAAGAGAAGCAACGCATAGTCGATAAGCTTAAACAGCTTGAGGATTTCCCCGCGGTTAGACTTGACATCGTTAAAATTGCAGGCGAAACAGACACCTTCAGATTACGCATTGGAAACTATAGAGCACTATTCAAAGTTTACGAGCAAGAAAAAATAATAGTCATCGTCAAAATAGATATCAGAAAGAGAATTTACCAATAAACCCCGAGCACTTCTCTAAAGATTCCGTTGTTGTGGCTGTTTTCTGCGCACAACAACATTTAAGCAAACAGGCTTGAGTCCAGAGCGTGTCAACTGTCTGTCCAAGCCGCTGAAGAAAGACAGAAGGTTTTGTCAGAGCCCATTTTTCATTGCTATTTCAAAAATGGGTTTCAAATATACACTTTAAGTTGGGAAGCTTTAGGTGCAAAGATGTTCTTAACGCCAAACACGCAAAAAGAAACTTGCTCAATGACCTATATAAGTCTAGAACGAAGAATTTGTGCATAATAGTTTTGGAAAAAGGGAAAGTGTTTTTATTAGAAGCTAAATTTCTTCATGGGGGTGGAGCCATTTCAAACGTGTTTGGGTCGGTAGGTGAATAGTACCACAGTATTGTTTCACCTGGACTTACCACATATTTGTCGCATGCTGAGCCTCCATGCGCCCATCCGAAATCAGTCCATGACCACCAACCCCAATATCTAAAGTTGCTATTGGACTCTTCCAGGCCGTTGATAGCTTTTATATACATGCCCATGACGCCGTAGGATTTGCCATCAATATTCCATCCCGCATTCAGCATTGCGTCATACAATGTTAAGCCTTTCGTTCCGTTGTACCAAACCCTAGTTCCGTTGCCATAATCCACGCCTAAATTTATTGTGGCCTTTGCCCCTTCAAGCCTCGTCACAAGGTCATTGTATTGGTAGTAATAATAGCCTGAGACCAGCGAAGCAGCGATGGCCCAGCAGAGAATGCCCATGGCTGCTAAAGCCCATTTATTTTTTAAAAACGCCAAACCTCTCACCTCCTATAAATTTTTCTAGCGCAACTATTAGGGGAATGGAACATGACCCAAAAAGGATGGTGTTGCTTAACTCATGAACCAACGCAAAGGGCACACCGGTTATAAGGGCTATGCCTATGGGGATGCTGAATGCTAATGCATAAACAATATTTGTGATTAAATCATAAAAAAGGGTTAAAAAGAAGCCAGCTATTCCAAACAAAAAGCTCAGCCCAAAACGGTTGCTGTAGAAATTTTTTGAAGCTGTTCTTTTCTCCATTAAGCCTCCTATAAGACCATAAATTGATTCTGAAAACATTGTTGCAAGCCATACCTGTAGAACAAAACCATAAGGGTTCATCACCCCATAAATAAGCCATATGAGAATCCCTATGGAAGCCCCAACAAGGGGGCCAAAAACAAAACCGCTTATAAAAACAAAAAAATCCATGACTTTAAAATTTGGTATACTGACCAAAGCATAATTTGACCCTATACAGAGAGCCACCGTAATAGCTATAACGCAAATCTTTTTGCTTTCCAACAGCTCGTCGGATAGATAATCCTACCATATAAACCTTACTGGGGGAATACACCCTTTAATGCGGCCTCTAGAAACCGACTTGGATGTTGTGTGTCGCATCTTGCATGTACACAAATTATTGACCATCAACAGCAATATTGACATGTCAATATTAGCCATGCTACTCTAGGGAGTTAATTATGGAGAAGTCAAACTACACGGAAGGAACTGCTCCCCTCGCAAATACGGTGCACCTAAAAGATTTCGCTAACTACTTTCAAGCAGTTCAAATTCCCCTCATTGTTATAAACAGCGAATTTAATGTTGCTTATATAAATGACGCTGGAATAAAACTAATTGGTTTAAGCCCTGAACAGGTTAAAGGTAAAAAGTGTTATGAACTCTTTAAAACCGTAGACTGTTTGACTCCTAGATGTCTTTGCGCATTGGCCATGAAAACTGGCCGCGCGGCATCATCAGAGACAAGCGCACGCATTAAAGATAGAGAGAAGCATTTTCAATACTTCAGCTCACCAATACTTGATGAGAATGGCAACACTGTTGGGGCAATGGAGCTTTTCGTTGACGTTTCAGACCTGAAAGCCGCTGTAATGCAAAGCAAGCAGCAAATACAGTACTTGAGGGCCGTTCCAACACCAGTAATTGCCATTGATGAGAATTTTAACATAAACTACATAAACGATTTCGGAGCCAAAGTGCTCGGACATAACGTAGAAGATGTCGTAGGTAGAAAGTGCTATGCCATGTTCAACACAGAGCACTGTAGAACCCCAAAATGCGCATCCGCTATTGCCATGAGGACAAAGAAAGCAGTCACATCGGAAACCATCGCAAGAATAGGCGGAAAAACCTTCAATGTCCGATATACCGCCTACCCGCTATATGATGAATATAACAGGGTTATAGGCGCAATAGAAGTAGCCATGGATATAACCAGGCAAAGGGAGATGATGGCAACCATTGAGGGCATAGTAAAGTCCGCCACTCAAGTTTCTGAGAGCGTGGAAAGCCTCTCGGCGGAAATACTGGGGGCCTCGCGGGAGATTAGTAATTTGGGCAATCAGCTAGCACAAGCGGTGGAAAAGCTGAACAGCAGCATGCAGCATATCCAATATGCCTCACAAAACGTTTCAAAGGGCGCCCAGAATCTTGCAAAAACAGCCAGGGATACCTTCGAAGTCGTAGAAAAACTAGCAGTTTTGATGAGCGAGGTAAATAAAAGAACCGAAGAAGTGAACAACCAGATAAGCAATACAGCCACCCTATCCCTTAAGGTAAGCGAAAACGGGAAACAAGCCACAAGCGCCCTAGAGGAAATAAAAAATGCAATCTCTGAAGTCATCAAAACCATGAACGAAGTAAATGCCACAGTGAAGAACGTTGCAGGATTAGCAAGCGACATATCTGAAATTGCCGGTCAAGTGAACATGTTGGCCCTTAACGCCGCCATAGAAGCTGCAAGGGCAGGGGAAGCTGGACGGGGATTTGCCGTAGTTGCTGATGCAGTAAAGAAGCTTGCGGGGCAAACAAGCACAGCCGCAAGAAGAGCCGTAGAATCAATAGAAGCCATTACAAAGTCGGAGGCTAGGGCCGTGGCAATTGCACAGAAGGCTGGGCATGTTGCCGAGAAAGGCGGTTTAGTCATCGCTGAGGCTGTTAAAAGTTCCATGCAAATGGGAAACTCCATGAGCGCAGCGGCAAAAATAACAGTCTCCCTGAGAGAGCATGTAGAAAAGAGCGTAAAACACTTGGAAGAAGTTAACAGTGCAGTAGAACAGGTTGTCAGCTTCTCTGAGGAGTCTGCATCAGCCTCAGAGGAAACAGCTGCCAGCATAGAACAACAATCAGCAGTAACCGCGCAGGTGTCAAACGCTGCCAGCGAATTAAAGAATGTAAGCGCAAAAATGATGGAGCTTGCGGAAAAAATAGTGGCTGAAGTGAAGCAGTTAAGAGAGGAGCTTTCCAAGGCAAGAGTTTAGCACCGGCAATTATAAGTCCCCATCAGAATCGCCGTTCTTAACAACGCCATGTCTCCTTCCCTTTCTCGAAAACCTATACATATAATATGCGAGTGGATGGCTTACATTCTTACAGGTTTCATCAGGGTTAATGCATAATCCATGGGTCTTCAACATCTCACATTTTGGCGGCTTATATTTTGTCCTAGAACCCCTTTCTCCAGCTATATGCTCCACCTGATAACGGGTTAACCGCTCGTTAAAGTCAGATGAAACTCTGAAAAGGTCAATAATACTGTCCAAAGGCATCCCTATATTTACAAGAAAAGAGGTAAGCGTAAATCGGCCTATGTGGGATATGTGACGCCCAGTTGATGCTGCCTCATAAAGGGCTTTAACGCATGGTGGAAACGCCTCGCTTGCCACCTTTTTCGGGATGCCCTCCAACTCGAATTTGCCCACTTTTTCTAAAGCCAACGATGAAATTTTATTTACGATTTCTACTATTTGCTGAGGCATCTTGGGAAGCGCTTTTATGTTTAGACGACCTTCAATGTATCGTCTAACCTCCTCGCTTAAAAGCCTTGAAACCTCACTTCTGCTCAAATAAACGCTTCCACCAGACACCATACGGTTCACAAGCTTCCATTTACTCTCTCGTAAAGACGCTGTGTTCCTCAGATAATCCGTAAAATGAATTTTAAATTGGTATGGAATATCAGCCTCTGGATTCAAATCTATTTTCCAATTAAAGTTTTTAGCTATAGCCATAATTTTTTCTACTGGTTCAAGCTTTATGCTACTATAAGCCTGCTTTGCCTCAGCAAGGGCATACCTCTTCTTAATGTGGGGATTTCCAGTAGCCGCAGCCAAAATTATTGCTACCGGAAATGAGATTATTTCTATCTCCTCGTTCTGATGCTTTCGACTAACCAGCGCATAAAGAATAGCCTCTTCAACCCTCTCCTCGGCACGTTCTAGAACCCTTGAAAACTCCGGGCTTGCAAGCTCCTCTATTTTCAAATCTAGAGATCTAACGTATTCCGCAGCCTCTTTTAGGAAGGGATATTTCGCCAGATCATGCTTCGTAAAAATTATGGTTTGAAATCGCATTTTTTCACTAGGCGGACTCGATTCTAGGCGCCAGGTAGTAAACCAGTTTCCCCTCCCCAACTTGTTGAAAATCTAGTTTTATGGGCATATCTGTTGAGAACTCAAGAACAACAACTTCAGACGCCGCTGATCCAGCCTTAATTATTTCTGAAAGATAACTTAGGCTAAATGTAGCCTTAGAGGCCTCTTTAGCCTCAAGATCCAGCAGAACATCGCTTCCCTTTTTAAAAGTTATCGTGGCTCCCATAATGTCGCCTACCGCGTTAAAAACGAGTTTTTCATTATCAGCCTCTAGGCGGACATGATCGCTCACAAGTCCAGCATCCTCAATAGCCTCACGCAACCCATCAGCAGCGACTTTAGCCCTAACATTAAAGGCGATTCTAGGCGTAGGCACCTCCTCCTCAGAGGCCTCAAGCAGCGGCACCGTGAAACTTCGAGTATATCTACCAGTTATTTGAACCTGCAACTTTCCCGTCTTCTCGTCTAGGGAGAACTCTATAACGTCATCCTTGCCAGCCCTTTTCAGCAATTTCAGCAGCTCACCGATGTTTATGCACATCTTTGTAGGCTCCATACATGTATATTCTTCAAAGACGGTTTTAGGCCATTCAAAGTCCACCATAGCAACACGGGAAGGATCCATAGCTCTAAGCTTTAACCCGTCCGGGGCTATTTGAAAAGTTGCTTCGTCCACAAGAATGGAAATCGCCGTAGCCATATCCTTTAAAATCTTAGCATTTGAAATCCTAAACTTGAACACGCCATTCACCTTCTACTGGATATACTCTAGAACTATAAAAAATTTGGCGCAACACTATCCAACAAGCTTTTCATATCACGCATTAAACAAAATTAAACTTCGTACATTGCTGAGTTGAAAGTTTGAGTTTAGGAGTATTCTCTAAATGTGTACCCGCATTTTGTGCAACGTAGGAACTGCGTTGAAGATTCGTCGGCGCCTCTGGTTTGCACTTGCCATACATAAGCCAAATTGTTTCCACATTTAGGACATTCCACCTGGACTGTTGGGAGGGTTCGAAGCTCCTGCTCCTCTTTACCTATAACCGCCACGAGACGCTGGGGGTTAGGCTTAATAATTTTCGCAACTTTAGGCGCCTCTTCTTCAGCCATGGTCTTTTTATAGCCACATTTAGGGCAGATGAGGGAAAGGGATTCCTTTTTGCCTGATTTCACATTCTTGGGTACGAGACGGGTTCCGCATTTAGGACAAAATTCCATCCTTTTTGCTCCAACCTTCGCTTCTTTTCCTTATTATTGTGCCTTTTAAACTTTTCTTGCTTGCAATTAGGATCTGTTCCGAATAGCATTAAGTCCGGAGGCAATAAGATGGGCTACACGCAAAGCTTCAGGTATGTGACTTCTAGTAGCGGTTAACTTCACAATTTTCACGGCATCCTCCTCACACACTCCGGACGTCTGAATGAAAATTTTCTCTTCTCCACCTCCAACAGGCACTTCGATAACCTCGCCAGCATTTAGAATAGCATTCCATCGCTTTTCGTTCTTAGGCAAGTTCCTTAGAGCTTCACGAATCTTTCTAAAGTCTGGCATAATGCGGGAGACCGCTATGACTGGAAGATCAGTCTTTGCGTTAAGTCTCTTAATGTCTACAATGTTGAAACCAGCGAAAGTTATTCCATCAAGCAGTATAACCCTTAATTGTTTATAATGAACAGAATTTAGAATCATCGAGGCAATCTTATCGGTGGCATTCAACCCATCAATTTTAACTTTCGTATACATGACCCCGTCAAGCCAATATCCTCCACGAAAAACAACGCCAACCACTGGAACGAAACCCCGCGCACGGGGTTCAAAGGCACCATCATCAACGCCTACAACACGAATTTCAGGCTTAATAACTCTAAACTTCTTGCAGCTCAAAATCCACCCTCAACGAACAACATTAGGGCAAAACTTGTTATAAGTTTAGCGAAAACCATACGTATGGGGCTATCACACCTTACGGCGTTGTGCATAAAATTGTAGACGCAAAAGAAGAGATAAATTAATGGTTAGAAAAGGTTAGCATAAACTTGTCGACGAGGAATCAAAGTGCAACAAGCAGCTGTAATCGTTAAGGATCTCACAGTTGCTTATGGCTCGTTTATCGCCGTAAATAATATATCCTTCACCGTTAACCCGGGAGAAATTTATGGTCTGCTTGGACCCAACGGCGCTGGAAAAACAAGTACAATAAAGGCATTAATTGGAATTTTACAGCCCCGCAATGGCCAAATCCAAATCTATGGAAAATCGCCATTAGATGATGAAGTCGCAGTAAAGAGTCAGATTGGATATGTACCTGAAGAGGTTGTTCTTTTTGATTCCCTCAATCCAAGGGAATTTTTCGAGTTCGTGGCTTCTGTTAGAAATCTGAAAGATGAGACGGTTAATTTAAGGCTTGAAAGGCTGGCCTACGCATTTGATATTAAAAAATATTTTGACACGCCCATTGCAGCACTCTCAAGGGGAAATAAGCAGAAGGTGGCGATAATTGCAGCGCTTTTACATGAGCCTAAACTCCTAATATTAGATGAACCTTTAGTGGGTTTAGATGCCAAATCCTCAAAAATACTGAAGGAGCTAATAAATCTGCATGCAAGAAAGGGCGGCGCGGTTATATTTTCAACACACATAATGGAGGTTGCAGAAAAGCTTTGCACTAGGGTCGGTATAATAAACAGGGGAAAACTTGTAGGCGAAGGAACAGTTGAAGATCTTCGAAAACTTGTCAAAAGCGCCGAGGGATCGCTGGAAGACATATTCCTCAAGGTTACAGAGCAGGAGACAAGCGTACTGGAAGTAATTAAGGCTTTGGAAGAGGCTTAAAATTGAAGTTTTCAGAGCTATGGCGCATATCAAGCAGGGTTTACAGGGAAGTTTCATTTCAATCAATTTTCGCGTTCCGTGCAGGAGCAATTCTACCCCAAAAAGATTCAAGCATAGAACGCCTCATAAAGAATGCTGAATTAAATACGTTGATCAGCAAAATTCTAACGACAATATTTATTGTCGCCTTCAGTTTTGCAGTCTTTGCCCCCACAGCCTTTGGGGTGAAGACCGAAATTCCAAAGGAACTCGTAATGGTCGGCGAAGTGACAGCATTTCTGGCTGCATTGTTGTTTCTAACAACAATAATGGGCCTTCAGGTTACAACATCCCTAATTTCATCTAAAGTTGTTGACATTTTAAGTCCCCTTCCCATGTCAAAGCGTGAAATCTCATGGATAATTTTCATCTGCTTTATAAGAATATTCGATATACCTTTAATCGCTGCCCTCCTGCTTTTCCCAACGATCCATGCCTTTTGTTATGGATCTTTGGCGAGTAGTTTCGCCTCCTTAATAGCCATTGAAGTCACCGAGATCTTCGCTGTAGCCCTTACCATAGGCCTTGCAATATTCTTTTATTCGAAAGTTCTTAGGGGTGGCGGAAGATCGAGGGGAAGCATGATTTTGAGGTTCATATTCCTAATTGTCTGGGTTCTTCCAACACTTGGGACATATGTAATAATAAATTTTGCTACTCAAATAGCCAGCACAATTGCTTCAATGACTCAAGCCTTCTCTTCAGCGCAATACATGGCGCTGGTTTACCCATTCTCCTATGGTTTCCTAGCGGCCTATCTAGCCTACCCAAGCATGCCCAGCGATTCGCTATACATTATTTCCGCATTTGCCTCTGCAGTTTACGCAGCTTGCGCTTTATACTGCCTAAAAATAATTGCTGAGCGCATAAGAACACTCAGCACCGAAGCCGGAAAAGCCGTTAGCGGCGCAGAAATTCCAATAGACACCAACATTAAAACTTCAGCGCCATGGCTTGGGATAATACGTAAAGACCTGCGGATAGCTTCTAAGTCGCCTTCCTATGCAAGCCTATTTCTCCTGCCAGTAATGCAAACAATCATCCTAGTTCTCTCTTTCATTTCCGTCAGCGAAATAGGATTAAACGTTATCCTAAGCATGCTTCTGGGAATGTCCATGTTGACCCTCATTCTTCCGCCGACACTGCTTTCCATTGAGGGGTTAGCCTCCGCCTATACGAGAAGCCTCCCGATAA
>CAZAPQ010000037.1:0-6961 GCA_964487415.1 uncultured Candidatus Bathyarchaeia archaeon
TTATCATATCTCTCACGAAACCCATCCTCATCGGAAGTCGTAACCGAAACCCCAACCAGCGCCTTAAAAGGCTTTCCTTTCTCACCAACAAGCGAAACACTCTCCCTTTTCAAAAGCATAGAATCAATACCAACATACATCCCAAGACACCTCAGCAAACTGCACGAAATTCTAAACATCTTGTCTGTTACTTTTGTTATAATTGTTATAAAATATTTTGTCACTCTAAATCTTAACAATTATAAGACATAAACAGAAAAAAGGGATTTTGCGGGAGATGTATGATATAGTCCATGTTTTCGCCAGTTTTAAGCAGGTTCAAATCCCACCCCCCGCACTTTAATCAAACCTTGGGTAGTTTTTTGAGTTATTTGCTTAGTAGGAAAGTCTTGAAAATCTCGACTGTTGAGAGGAAGGTTAGGGCTTTGAAGAGTTTGATGATGCGCGTGTCTAATTTGGCTAATGTGGATGGTGTTGTCAGGTTTCTTAATAGTGTGGGCGGGCTGGAAGATTTGTCAAGGAATCGGAGCATTTCACCAGAAACTTTGGGAAAACCAGGAGGGAGTTTCAGAAGCTTGTATCTAGAGGCTATGGATACGTGGCTAGAATGAATGAGAATACTGCCTTCGTAAGCCTCTTCTAGAATAACTCAGCTAAATCCTCCCCATAAAAAGAGGGGGATTGTAGAGGATGTTCCGCGTTCATACAGTTTTACTCATGCGCTTCTCTTTCCTTAAGAAGTAGATGTTAGTTGCTATGAAGAGAATCGTCAGTGCTATAAAGGTGTATGCTATATATTGCCAAGACTTGAATTTTTCGTACTCATCCAGAAGAGCTTCGTAATCACGGTTGGCTTCATCCAAAGCTGCATATAAATCGTCACGTTCAGATTTCAATTTTTCAAGGTCAGACTTAAGCTGATCATGCTCAGATTTTAATTTGTCAAAGTCAGACTTAAGCTGATCATAATCACGTTTGGCTTCTCCCAAAGCCGCATACAAGTCGTCACGTTCAGATTCCAATTTTTCAAAGTCAGACTCAAGCTTATCATAATCAGACTGTAACTTGTTAAAGCTTTCACTTAAAAGCTGGTACTTGTCATTTAATGATGTATAGTTTTCTAACAATTTGTAGTATTCTTGCCTAAAATCGATTTCAAACACATTCACTACGTCGCAGCCTTCCAGAGCGAGCGTCTGTCCACCGGACTCAAAAATCACCGTCACCGCAAATACCCAATCCTCCCTTGGAGTTATATTTATCAAATCCTTAGAATTGAACTCGGCTACTAATGTCCCGCCATTCTCAGCAAAGTAAAACTTCTTTGCTGCCGCACCCTCGCAGACAACAGCCAGGATATTCTGCAGGCTGCAACCTTCCGGAATCTTAACGAAGGCTGTAAAGTTTCCTTTATCAAGGTTTATTATTTTAGGTTCAATTCGTACCTCTGCAGGTATCAAATTAACACAAACGAAATTTTTAGCATCATCAATGCTGCCATTTCCAATGTATCTTGCAACCATAGGATATGGGGGTATGGGGCGAGTTCTGGCAGTCAAATTTAATTCTGCGTCGGCTTTTCTAGAACCTATTAATATGCCGGGTTCGATACCGTTTTCGACCCAATTAACAAGCGCCGATAACCAGTCAACATCACTACAGCCAATGCTTCCAACGTGGGTCAGACCTGGAACCATATAAAGTTTGAAGAACTCCTTTGTGGAATTCTCGCCCATAAACTTCATTACACTCTCGTAATAAGCGATTGACTGATACGGCGTGACAAGTTGGTCTGCCCATCCATGCCACATTATGATTTTACCGCCTCCTTCCTTAAACGCTCTTAAGTCTGGGTCGATGGCGTTTAATTTCGCTGCCAATTCCGGTCTTAATTTGAAGGGGTCGGTGTCAAAGTTAAAGGTTCTCCAATCCCATCCTGGACCGAAGCGCGGATCAGTTGCCATATATTGCCATAAACTCCCACCAAGGCTTAATGCAAGATTAGGTTCTCCACAAACCCAGAATGCCCAATTGCTCATTATTCTTCCGAATACATGACGCATCAAAGCTTCGCCGCCTGGGGGTGTTCCATAAAAGAGTTGAAGACCCCATGACGTTTTTGGCCCCTCATAAATTTTTAATAGACTTTCTCTCTGCTCATAAGTGAAGTAGTCCGAGTAGGGAGGTAAAGCGAGGTCGATTACAGGATTAAAATAGACCAGACAGATACGCGGATCGTCAATTAGGCCATCCACTAAGCCATCAATGCTATCACATTTTTGATAAACAGCCTTCGCCAGCATGGGAAGATTTGAAACTGGAATCGCTCCGGGACCTACTAATGTAGCCTTTGCATTCCATATGTCCTGCAAAGCCTCCCATGTTATGTTGAGCACGGGCATCCCAATAACCATGCCGTCAAAATCTTCCGGATACATTTGAGCTATTTTCAAGCCCTCTCGTCCACCATTAGATGCCCCAACAAAGTAGGAATAAAGTGGTTCAGTACCATAATATGCCTTAATGATTTTCTTTGCTAGAATAGCAGTTTCATGGGTAGCTCGATAGGCATAATCATCTTCCTTCCGCTCCCAATATGGATTAGTTTCATTCCTAATTCCTGGAATTGGATCGGGGTATGCAAATGTGGCGCCGGGTTCCTTTGTTGCATTATGCCCTTGATTGTTTCCTCCAGTTGCATAACCAAGCTTTAAGGCGGGTAACATATTAGCCTCCTGAAGCACTCCGCCTAAGCCACCGCCTCCAATCTGATAATAGCGACCATTCCACTTTGAAGCTACTGGAAGCTTAATTACAAATCGTGTTTCGGGCCATATTATCCCCTCTAAACGAACATGCTCGGGTACACCTGTAATATTTGTTATCAGTTCAGCCGACAATATTGTTACAGGTCGCCCTTCAGTATCAGTTAATCCTAAGGATTCAAAGAATTCCTTTAGACTAGTTTCAGCCGCAGTTGAAGAACTCAGAGTGACCGTAGCCGAAAATAGCACCAAAACCCATGCTATAACAACTAATTTTCTGTTCATCATAACTACACATCAAAAAATAAAGGTTGTTTTTAATCGATATATAAAACTTGCGACAGGCATTCCATGTGCGTTAATTTTAGGCTTTCTCAGCGAAAAATATCATAATCCCATTCTCCTGAAAGGTTAAGGAGAATTCTGATTCAAAGTGAAAAATACACACTAAATCGGGCCAATTCCCTAATTTGGATATTAATTCGTTGATTTTTCGCGCCTTATGGTAAATATAACAGTGTTTGATGGATCCGGACACTGCAACGCCTTTATTTGATTTATCCAGTCTTCTTCAGATGTTTCTCTATGAAGGACTGTTAGATATGGAAGGAGTGCTCCCATGGCATATAGACAAACATTACAGCTCTCTTTAGTATTGATTAAGAACCCGTCTAAAACTATTTTGTCACCAGCTTTATATCCAGCTGCACACTCGCCCTTAACATTTTTGACTTCAAGAATTACTTTATACTCCACAGCTCTCCCTCAATATTATCTTTCACTATACATTATTGGAAAATATTAAATTAACGTAAAACTTGCTGTGAGGAGCATTATTTTTAAGTGACCCGTAATAGAGCAACATGCTAACAAAGACGAGCAGGATTCCTCTAGCCTTGAAGCAATCTAAATAGGACTAACATTGGGACGTAACGTCGCAGTTTCTCAATGGATATTATTGGTGCGTTGAAACTCAACCTGAAACTCACCGTTATTTTGTTTCAATTTAAACCGCCAAAAATATTAAAGTGAAGCGAATACCCTTTAATTTAATCATAAAAATCGTGAACTTACAATGACCAAAATTGGAGTCTATATTTGTCACTGCGGCCTAAACATCGCAGGTGTGATAGATGTTCAGAGAGTGACGGAATATGCAAAAGCATTACCGGGTGTTGTGATCGCCAGACACTACACCTACACTTGCTCCGAACCTGGCCAACGCATGATTATAGAAGATATCCAAAAATATGGAATTGACAGAGTTGTAATCGCGGCATGCTCACCGAGGATGCATGAGGAAACTTTCCGTAAAACAATTGCACAGGCTGGATTAAACCCCTATTTGCTTGAAATTGTGAACGTCAGAGAACATATTTCATGGGTTCACTCTGAAGAGCCTGAAAAAGCCACTGAAAAGGCTATGGACCTTATAAGAATGGGGGTGGCAAGAGCCAGATTACTAAAGCCTCTGCAAACTAAAAAAGTGAGCGTTGAAAAAAGTGTTTTAGTCATTGGCGGCGGAATTGCTGGCATACAAGCCGCCCTCGACACAGCTAACGCAGGTTTAAACGTGGTTTTGGTTGAAAAATCTCCTACATTAGGCGGGAAAATGGCTCTGTTAGATAAGACTTTTCCCACCCTCGATTGTAGTGCCTGTATATTGACGCCCAAAATGACCGAAGCATCCAGACATCCAAAAATAAAAATGATATCCAACGCCGAAATCGAAAATATCTCTGGCCATGTAGGCAATTATGAAGTCACGATTTTAAAAAAACCAAGGTACGTGGATGAGGACAAGTGCACGGGATGCGGCGAGTGTTCAAAGGTATGTCCTGTTGAAATAGTAAACGAATTCGAGTTAGGACTTGGGAAAAGAAAAGCCATTTTCCGACCCTTTCCCCAAGCCGTCCCGAATGTGTTTACAATTGAGAAGAAAGGGACAACCAGATGTAAAGCCACATGCCCTGCAAGAATAAACGTACAAGGCTATGTCGCACTCATAGCCCAGAGAAAGTTTAGGGAAGCCTATGAGCTGATTAGGCAACACGTCCCATTTCCAGGGGTATTAGGTAGGGTCTGTTTTCATCCATGCGAAAATGAATGCGAAAGGGGCAACGTAGACGAGCCCATAGCGATATGCGCCCTAAAACGTTTCGTGGCAGATTACATGACAAAGCAGTCCCAAGAAAAGCCAGCACCCATCTCAAGGAAATACACCGATAAAGTCGCAATAATAGGAGCCGGGCCAGCAGGGCTTACCGTAGCATACGAACTAGTTAAAGTTGGATATCCAGTAACGGTCTTCGAGAAAATGCCAGAGCCCGGAGGGATGATGAGGTACGGTATACCAGACTATAGGCTGCCGAAAGATGTTTTAAAAAGAGAAATTGAGTACATAGAAAGCTTGGGTGTTGAAATAATCACAAATGTTACCTTCGGCGAAGATTTAACATTATCAGATTTAAAGAACAAAGGGTATCAAGCTGTTTTCATAGGGTGTGGCGCCTGGGAAAGCCCCAAAATAGGCATTGAAGGCGAGGAGCTTCAAGGCGTCATTCCAGCACTTGACCTTTTAAAAAATGTGAATTCAGGTAAAAAAGTGGAAATCGGCGAACATGTTGCCGTTATAGGCGGGGGCAACGTCGCCGTTGACGCTGCAAGGGTGGCGCTTAGACTTGGAGCGAAACAAGTCTTTATGCTATATAGAAGGTCTAGAGCTGAAATGCCGGCTTTCCAACCCGAAGTAGAACAGGCAGAAAAGGAAGGTGTGAAAATACTTTTCCTCACATCTCCTAAAAGAATAATTGGTAAAAACGGAAGGGTTGTTGCTATCGAATGTTTAAAAATGAGACTCGCTGACCCAGACGAAACAGGAAGAAGAATGCCTGTTCCTATTGAGGGATCGGAGCACATAATTGAAGTTGATACGGTAATTACTGCCATAGGACAAATCCTAGACTCAAGGGTATTGCCTAAAGAACTCCAAATAACAACATTTGGCATATATGTAGATCCAAACACTTTACAAACAAATATTCCAGGCGTTTTTGCTGGTGGAGATGCAGTTTCTGGCCCTGCTTCGGTCATAGAGGCAATAGCGGACGGCATAAAAGCCGCTCATTATATCCAGAAATATTTACGTGGAGAGGAATTGAAGGCTGGAATTGAGGAGGAAATGCTCCCGCTTGTGCCAATATCACCTACGGTTGGAATTGAAAGAAAGGAGAGGCAGGTAATGCCTACTTTACCTGCTGATGAAAGGATTAAAGGCTTTGAGGAAGTTGAACTGGGCTTCACTGAGGAGATGGCTGTTGAGGAGGCGAAACGTTGCCTCGCGTGCGGCGGTTGCTCTGAATGTCTAGAATGCGTCAAGGTATGTGAAGCTAAGGCCATTAATCACAAGCAAACTCCTGAACGAATAAAAGTGAAAGTAGGCGCCATAATAGTGGCTACTGGCTCGGAGCTTTTCGACGCTACGCGCATTCCTGAATATGCAGCTACTAAATCAAAGAATATCATCTCAAACCTTCAGTTTGAGAGACTAACTAACGCATCTGGCCCTACGGGTGGAGAAATACTCTGCCCTGAAACTGGCAAAAAGCCTAGAAGCATAGTTTTCATTCAATGCGTTGGCTCTAGAGATAGACGCTTTAATGAATACTGTTGCCGTATAGGATGCATGGTTACGCTTAAACAAGCTATTCTAGCGCGTGAAAAACTGGGTAAAGACGTGAACATTTATGTATGCTACATTGATATACGTTCCTTTGGTAAGGGCTACGAAGAATTTTATAGAAAAGCAAGAGAAATGGGTATAACCTTCATCGCAGGAATACCTTCGGAAATACGCGTGTATGAAGATGGAAGCATTTACCTTGAGGTCTATGATAAACTGACATGTAGGCTCCTTGGAATTAAGCCGGATCTCGTAGTGCTGGCTAGCGGGCTCATACCAAACTATGATATAGAAAGGATAAGCGAGCTGCTTCACATTTTAAGAGGCTCTGACGGCTTTTTATTAGAGGCCCATCCAAAACTGCGTCCACTAGAAAGTGCAATGTCTGGAATTTTCCTTGCAGGGACCTGTCAAGGTCCAAAAGACATACCTGACACAGTTGCACAGGCAAGTGGGGCTGCTGCAAAAGCTGTGAACCTTCTAGCAAGCGGGGAACTTGAGCTTGAACCATTAA
>CAZAPQ010000038.1:0-6669 GCA_964487415.1 uncultured Candidatus Bathyarchaeia archaeon
TGTGTAGGGTTGATTGGAGAGGTTGGCGATTTCGATCACCAGTTTTCCCTTGAATCCGGCGTCGACTACTGTTGGCGGTATTAGGAGGCCTTTTCTTGCGTATGTGCTTCGCAAATTACATAAACCCACTAGGTCTGTTGGGAACTCCACCCACTCTCTAGTTTTTGCTAGGGCGAATGCCTTGGGCTCTATGGTTAACGGGTCGCCTATGCTTAGGTCTATTCCGTTTTCCCTCACCTGATCCGGGTCAAGAGGGTTAACTATCAAGTCGTTTTGAAGCCTTTTAAGGAGCTCAAGGTGACCAAGAATCACAAACCCCACCCCAGAATGGTCCTTGCCTTCTGAAGTCAAAGCAATCCGAAGTCTTTGATACGGCGTTAAACTAGGGAAAAAAGCCAAAAAATATAAAACTTTTGGCAATGCAATTATCTAAAAATGCCACAGAATTTGGATGGGGACATGCAGCACCTTAAGTTTAACCCCCACCACTGCCATAAGTGGGCGGCTTTACTTACTGAAAGACGGCGAAAGCTCAATCAAGCCATTAAACACGTATCCTCAGGAAATTTTGAAAATGCCAAGGAGCTGATTCACGAGATCTTCTACGGTGATCGTAGCAGAAAAACTTCAGACCCTGGAATGTTAGGTTCTCTAGTATATCATATGGCCATGATAACCAAGATGGCATCTGAGTCGGAGATGATCCAGGAAGCTATAAAGGTTAAAATAGAAAATATTGAAAGACTCATTGAAGAATTTTACCAAGAATTCTGTTATGACGTGATAAATCTTCTTAAAGAAGTTATGCCCGAATTCCCTGCAGCCTTCACTGCTCCATCGTCTAAGAAGCCCCTAACAAAAGAGGAAAAAATAGCCACAGCAGAAGCCCTGCTGCATAAGCTGGCCCATGTGGAAAAGTTGCTTAGTAAGGGAGACGCCCTAGTCGTAGAGCAGCTTGAAAGCCTCTTTGAAGAGTGGAGCATAAAAATTGTGGAGATGCGGCTTCGTCAAGAATACGAAACCATAAAGGGATACTTAACAGCCTGGGCTGCCGCTAAGGAGCACAGTCTAAAAAGCCTTGAAGAATTCATGATGCAAGTTAAGCAGAGTTTCGGAGAAAAAACTGTAAAAACTGCATTAGAAGTAAGCCTGAAAGTCGGGCTTAAAAGAGATGAGCTGGATAAGCTCATGCTTAGCGACCACCACATTGAAAGGGTTATGGACATGAAAAACCTAGAAGGCTCAGTGTGCTTTCTGAACTGTCCAATTTACGGCAGCTATAAGCACATGTCTGAAAATTTAAAAGTCGACCCCGCGTTGGGAATACTGTTTTGTAAATACTTTTGTCTAGGACATGCTCAAGCCATGCTTAACATGGTTATGCCCTTCCCCTTCGAGTTAAGCCAGCCTAAGATTATTGCAAAAGATAATGTATGCGAGTTCCGCTTGAAGATGGGAGGAAGCCAAGCCAAAGGGTATATTCCGCTTGTTATCTCATGGAACATTACGATGAAATGTAACTTGAAATGTTCCCACTGCTATATTAACTCTGTAGAAAGAGGGCTTCCAGAAGAGCTTTCAACGGAAGAAGCAAAGGAACTTATAGACCAAATAGCCAGCGTGAGCAAGCCACTACTCATCATAAGCGGCGGCGAACCACTGCTTAGACCTGACCTTTTCGCAATAATCCAATATGCCAAAAGTAAAGGCTTAAAAGTTGGCATAGGAAGCAACGGAACTCTCATTAATAAGGAAAAAGCCAAAAAGCTCAGAGAGGCAGGCGTAGACACTGTTTCCATAAGCCTTGATTCCATCCACCCAGAAAAGCACGACAGCTTCAGAGGAGTTAAAGGTGCTTGGCAAAAGGCAGTAAACGCTATAAAAAACCTCAAAGATGAAGGCATTCTAATCCAAGTTAACACCACTGTAACCAAGGAAAATTATTCTGAAATAGGACAAATCCTAGATTTCGTCGAAAGATTGGGCGTAGAAAACTTTCACCTATTCTTTCTAGTACCAACGGGCAGAGGTGCAAGACTGGAGGATATAACACCAGAAATGTACGAGAACATGATAATGCAGACGCTCAAGATTCTCCATAGACATGGGTTAAACGTAAAGTTTTCATGTGCACCCCAATTCATGCGGATTATGCATCAAACCGGAAGCCAGATGAGACATGTCCAATCAAGCATGCGGGGATGCATAGCTGGATTCTATTACTGCCGCATATATCCCACAGGCGATGTAACTCCATGCCCATATATGCCAATAAAACTTGGAAACATCCGGGAAAAATCTTTCAAAGAAATATGGTTCACATCTAAAGTGCTTAATGACATCCGCAATCCGGATAAGCTGAAGGGCAAATGCGGGAAATGCCACTACCGCCACATCTGCGGAGGCTGCAGAGCCAGAGCTTATGGGCTTACAGCTAACTTCATAGACCTCTGCGGGGATCTACATGAGCCAACCGAGCTTAAAGGTGACTATATGGCGGAAGAACCGTGGTGCAATTTCCAGCCGGAAAACAGCAGTACAGACAGCAAATGAGCGGATAATAATGCGTAAAACTGTATTAACAGCGTTATTTGGTGTCGCCATCTTCCTTTCTAAGGGTTTCCTGCCTACGCCTATAGATAAAATGCTCATAGCGGTGCAGGCGCTTTTCCTAGCCCTAGGAGCCCTAATGGCAAATCCCCTAGGCGCCGCTAAAGTTTCAGTCATAGGCGCCATTTTAACAGCCATCCTGAGGCCAGCCTTGGCTCCCTTAACGATAATTTTCGCTCTAGTCTATGGAATCCTAACAGACCTTTTCGTTCACGTTTTAAGGGTTAAACATTCAGAGAAGGTTGTAAGAACAGGCAGACTTGTGGCTGCAACCACCATAAGCACTGCTATAACAGGTTTACTTAGCTACTACTTCTCGGCTTACGTGCTAAGAGTAATGCCGCTAAATCCTTTACTAGACACTGTCATTCTAGCAGGGGGCATCTTAAGCGGCCTCATAGGCGGATATTTAGCAGCCATAACATGGAGGAAAGTCGTCAAAAACTTGGTCAGTTAACCTCACAAAACATTATAATCTGCCTTATTCTCAAAGAGGACAAAACCATTTTAACAATATATTTCAACCATTGAAGAAGCCAAACAGCTCATAGAAAATGGCTTTGAATGTATCTGCGATATTGACGGCGCAAAACTTTTCAGAAAACGCAAATAGCCCCCGGCAATACGCGGGTTCGTCCTATAAGCCGGGGGTGGGAGTTGAACACACATTAACTGGAGAGCTCTCCCGCAAGCCGATGTGGCCAAGGTTTAGACCAACTTTAACAAAGTTAATAACCCCCGCAAAAACCCCATTTTTATTTTTGCACAGTTTTAGTTCATATTGAAACAGTTTTATGGAATTTACACCTCGTTTTTTGACTTTGTGCATTATGCCAATTTTCGCACCTTCGCGCATAAAAAATCGCCTGCCTTTAAAGTCATTGATTTATTTAATTTTGAGCCAACTCTTTGTTTCTCCTATTGCTTCTTGAATTATTTCTTTATCAGCTTCATCTAAGGGGTTAGCTTTAAGATGCTGTACCAACCATAATCCACTTTCTCTGATTTTTTGTACTGGGGAATAGTTCCCCAACCAATTAGGTGAAGGCTTACATAACTTGCAGTGAGCTAAAGTTCCGATTAGAGAGCTTTCAAGCCCCTTGCTTCCCATCCTCTTGACAGAAGGATCCAATACTATAAATCTAAAAGAGAATTTTTCTCGAAGAATTTTTGTGATTTCTTCCTCTATCTTCTTTTCTTTCTCTATGTCTCTTTTGTTACCCCACAGATTCTGATTTCTTCTGGTCATAAAATCTATTTCCCATATTTTTAGGTAATCGTCCTTCTCCTTGTTCAGTACAGCCCTACCTATGTTTTTTCTGAAAATGCTCCTGTCTGATGGCTTTGGTTTATTTTTATCAAAATTCATCCAATTTTTATCTAAAAGAAAATGTTCCTTAATCCTGCTCCTAAAGTTTCCATTTTTATGTGTGCCCACCCTAACTATTCTTAACTTTTCCCCTCCATGTCCCCAGAATTCTCCTTCCTCGTAAAGGAAGTAAATTCCATTTTCTGGCAAAATTTCTAACTTAAAGGGGAACTTTATTAAAGGAAGTTGCTCTAACTGTTCGTGCAACCAACGGCATAGCTCAGACATTTTCATCGCAGCTTTAGAAAGTTTGAATGAGTTTATTAACATCTTCTCCTCTGTAGTAGTTACTTCCGCTTCCTAATCCAGAATAGTCATGAAAGTGGTACTTTAATCCAATCTCCTTTATTTTATTTTGGAATGGCTGAATGGCTTCGGAATAATTTGCTGAAAGGAAATCATGCACAACTTTGATCTCGTTCTTTATTATATAATCAAGCAGAATATCGCATAGACCTTGCCTGCTCCACCATGTTTTCAGCCGCACCCCTTCAATTTTATCCCTATTCATTTCCCTGTTGTAGTATCGAATAAATTCATCATGCCTAAGTATTCCATAAAAAGCGGAAACAATTATTAAACTTAAATTTTGATGCTTATTCAATTTTTCCCAAGAGTCTCTTGATATCCTGTTATAGAGGTTTCCGCAATATCTTTCGTAGGCCTTCATGTACTTTATTTGAGTCACTTGCTTTTCAAATCCAACATCAGGACCCAATTCCTCTCTAAAAGTGATAGCTACACGCTTTCTTAACTCCATAAGCTTTGCTCCCGCACCTGCACTCAGATATTTTACAATACAAGACCTTTCATCATAAACAGGAGAACCGCTAGGATTTTTACTGTCACAACAGGGAATGAGGATTAATGTTCTTTCCCTCATCGAACCACCTCATGATCATTAAAAAATTCTCTCTATAAGTCTTATAAAAGTTAAATTAGGGCATACATTCTCCATTTTCCTTTCCCTTCCGATTTCACAAGCCCAAGTTCCACCATTTCCTTCATATAGTTTCTGTAAGCTCTATCCACAACTGGATTTTTAGTTAAAGCACAATATTCTCTGTAAAGCTCTCCTGATGGCATTTTCTTCCTTTTCGCCAGTATTTCAAGAATTATTTTCTGATGCTCGTTGAGTTTTGATGTTATGAAGGAAAGCTTTGTTTTTCTTACCTCTTTCACGGCTTGTTTTATTTCCTCCATTGTTACTTGTTTAAGCCCTTTGTCTTCAGCCTTCTTTCCGGCCCTTCTCAGTATTTCTAAACCTACCCTTGCATCGCCTTCAGCTGCTACACTTGCTATTTTAATTAGTTCATCCTTTATGCTTCCAGGTCTAAAGGCAAAATTAACTCTATCTTTTAGGATATCAAAAAGTTCTTCTGGCCTGTATGGAGGAAATTCTATTTCTGTTAACGCTAAACTGCTTTTTATTCTTGATGGCAGGTCTAATAATGCATGATAACGGGTTGAGGCAAGAATTAGCCCAACATTATTTCTTGACAAAACGTATAGAACATCAAAGTTTTCTAAGTGGTCCACTTCATCCAAGCAAACAATAACTTTCTTTTTCTTTACCAGATTTTCAAGTTGTTTAACTAAATCACCAGTAGGTTCTCTTCCATGAATGGGAATTTGGAAGTTTAGCAGGATTTCTTTAAGAACTTCGTGGGTGCTTTTATACTTCCAGCAATTAACGTAAGCTGAAATTTCCTTAAAATAACTTTCAAGAACCCATTTAGCTAGAGTTGTCTTTCCTGTTCCGCTCGGTCCAACTAAAAATACGTTTTCTATGTTTTTGTTACGTAAAGCTGGCTTTAAGCATCTTTCTAACTCTCTTAATTGACCTTCTCTATGCAAAGCTTTGTTGGAACAAAAGCTTCAGTTAATGGCAACTCATTATAAACGATTGATTCTTCATAATCGTACATGATTTATTTTTAATGGAATAAATTCAAATGATTTACGTTCCGATAGAAATTCCGATATTAATTAGTGATTATCAGGAAACTTCAACAGGTTTTTCTACAAGCTTCAATTTTTTGAGAATTTCCTTTCCTTCTTCAGTTACTCTGTATTTCGTTAGTTTTTTGCTTCTTTTCTGGTATTCCATTTCCACTAGCCCAACATTTTTCAAAACTCCTAGATGATAAGCTAATGCAGGTTTATCGATTTCTGTCTTTCTTGCTATGTCGTTAAAAGCTATATCAGGCTCATTAAATATGGTGTAAAGTATCTTAAGCCTACTGTCATTATCCAAAGCCCTGTAGACGGTAAGCATTCTTCTTGCTTCTTCCATGCTTTTCACCAGTTAAAAAAATAGTTAACCAGATAAATAAATTTTTACCTGATAAGTTAAACTTTACCTAAAGCTCTAAGAAACTTATATCGAATAGAAATAGTCAAAATTATTTTTTCAGAAGTTGGAAAATCGCTTTCTTCTCTATCGTCGTAGGCATAAACATGTCCGTATTTTGCAATATGCGTTAAATAGAGGTCTGAAAGATAGCTCACGGAACTTCCGTAAAGAGGATGGTATTTATGAAAAGTTAATACTCTAAGCTTTGGAGCTATTCTTGCATCATCATGAAATTGTGCGAATTCTGTTGCTGAGCCCCATGATTCAACATTTATGAATACAAGGTCCACATCAGCATGTTTGAAAATAAATTCTTCAGTCAAGCTCGGGGCAA
>CAZAPQ010000039.1:0-4848 GCA_964487415.1 uncultured Candidatus Bathyarchaeia archaeon
TTTTCATTGGAAGGATATGGTTAGGATTAGTGAGGGTTTCCTTAGGGGTCTTGAAAAACCGGTTATATTGTGGCTTCTCTCACGGAAGCCTATGCATGGGTATGAGATTATGACAGAATTTAAGAGGCTGACTGGACGTAAGTTGAAACCTAGCGTTGTATACCCTTTTTTACGCAGGTTGGAGACGGAGGGCTTTGTAAGCTCCCAATGGATAATCACTGGAAGGCGTAAAATCAGAAGTTATCGTTTAACTGGAAAGGGTGAAACCCTCGTCCACAAGGTGCGAGAATTATTTACCCAGCCAATCAGAGAATTCTTCTTATATTTAATTGACAAAAAAGAGTGAAGGAATAAATTCTTTAACTCGATCCTTTATTCTTGTTTCCAGTTTCTGTGAGAGAATTATATATCAAAATTTTAAATATTTGTTTTGGAATAGATTCTGTGCGCGTCTTCGAGGAGGGGGGAAGGATGCCGGAAATATTGTTGACTGCCGATCGCACTTTGATGAGCGATTATCATCATAATGAATTCCTAGGCTTTGGAACATGTGCCCCTCCGAACGTGATTCCAGATTGGCTTTATTCTTTCCTCTTCTTCCCACCAATTAGAACGGTGAGGGGAATACCTGTCGCTGCTCCTTATGGGCTTAGGAAGATTGAGGCCCAACTTCTAGTGGAAGGATTTGACGTTTTAACCGTTGACCCGGGCCACATAAGGGATTATATAGAGGGGGCTAAGGTTTTAGGGGTTCATGTGATGGATCCTTTTGGTTTAGGCCCGGCCTCAAGCACCTTCGCCGCTATTCTCAAGAAGGAGCCTTTCCTCGCTCAGCACTTTAGGCTTCTAATGGAAAGCCGTACCGTGAAGAGGGCTAAGAAAAGGGGCCTAAAAATTGTTATAGGAGGCCCTGGAGCTTGGCAGTTCCGTTATAGGCCTAAGCTTGTGGAAAAGTATGGTGTAGACTGCATTATCGATGGTGAGGCTGAAAGGGTTATTGGCAGAATCATGCAGGCAGCCCTTAATGGGGAAAACTTGCCTAAATATTATGAGGTTGGCGTTGAGGAAACCCCAAGTGTTGAGGACATTCCGAACATTATTAATCCATCTATAAATGGCTTAGTTGAGATTGGCAGAGGCTGCTGTAGGGGCTGCGGTTTCTGCAGTGTAACGCTTAGACCCCTAAGATGGTATCCAATTGAAAAGATAATGGCTGAAATTAATGTGAACATAAGAAGTGGATACACTCGAGGAGCTTGTCTCCACGCGGAAGACGTTATGCTTTATGGCTCTAAGAGCACTGTGCCAAATGAGGATAGGCTGATAAGGCTTCATGAGGCTGTTATTAAAAGGTGTGATAGCATAAGCTGGAGTCACTGCTCCCTAGCCTCAGTGGTGTTAAAGCCTAAACTTTTCGCAAAGATTTCTGAAATTATTCTCCAGAAACAGCCGTGGTGGGGTGCGGAGGTAGGCATAGAAACGGGCTCACGGGAGCTTGCCAAAAAGATCATGCCTGCCAAAGCCCACCCCTTTAAGCCTGAGGAATGGCCGGAGGTTGTGCGCGCTGGAATGGGTCTCATGCACGACTACAAGCTTGTTCCAGCTTGCACGCTTATCGTCGGGGTTCCAAATGAAACAGATGAGGATATTATACGAACCATAGAACTTGTTGAAGACCTTAAAGATGTGAGGAGCCTAATAGTGCCCCTGTTCTTCGTCCCCTTGGGAAGGCTTAAAAACGAAGACTGGTTTAAAGAAGCCCAAATGACAGAACTGCACAAAGAATTGCTGGTAAAATGTCTATTACATGATTTCCGCTGGATAGACCAACTTATAGACCTATCATTCCAGGATAAATGGTACGCAAATATTCTGCAGCCACTTTATAGGCTCTTTGTACACATAATCGAGAGCAAAGCCACAAAATATGGAATAACCATGACTGCAAAAACCAGAATAAGCTTAAATATGAAGACTGAAACTCAAAATGTTAGACAATTGGAAGCCGCCGTAGCTCAGACCGGTAGAGCGGCTGGCTGTTAACCAGTCGGTCGTCGGTTCAAGTCCGACCGGCGGCGCCTTCAACATTCTTGGTTGCTACCAGCACCCATTTATTTTCTCTTGCGAAAGAAGAGGAAGCCGTCTGCTGGCACACGTATTCAAAGCCGGCCTCTCTGAGTTTCCTTAAACATTTCCAATGATAGAACAGATTTGTAGAGGAAATGAAATGGGATGATGGTTGGTTTGAAGCGTCAAAAGTTATTAACATGTGGTTTTGCATACTTTCTATTCTTAGGCATACACGTCGCCTTCATTATTCCTAAATGGAGCTAAAGATTGGAATCGCGCCATCACCCATGTCTAAAAGTTTACTCTTAAAAATGAATGAGGTTGTTACAGTGACTTTGAACCTTCTTCAATTTAGGAAGCTTTGAGGAGATAAGGTTCAAAAGAAAAGTTGCTGTGAATGTCATTAATAAATCCGCTGGTTGCCACGCTTCTAAGAGGCATGTTTGCCGTTTAATCGTTGACTTTTTAACGTTAAGTTTTATCTGCGCCTTGATTATGCCGTAAAAATAATGCATGAACTGCCGTTAGGGTCGAACTTAGCTTAGGAAGGCATAAAAATGTACAGCTACTCTTCGATTATTAGCCTTTCCGGTGCGGCAATCCTCCTAACCTTTAAACGTCCAAAGGTTAGGCTTCCCTCTAGAAATGTTTACCTACAATGCATTATGGTTTAGCTCCGATCCTTTGTGTGGCTGTTCTTTTGGCCACGTCCATTATAGATGTTGATTTTGTTGTTAAGGGGATTTTGGGCTGCGAAAATATAAGGCCCTATTCGATAATAATCCTAATATTGGCTCTGTCCTACATTTGCACATTCTTGGACCTTACAGGCTTCTTCGAATATATAGCCCTAAAAGTTATCAAGAGGGCTGGAAGTTCAGGTAGAAGACTTCTTATCTATCTTTTCCTGCTTACCTCTTTCTTGACGCTTTTCACAAGCAACGACGTTGTGATATTAACGATCACCCCGATAATCCTTTACATGTGCAGCAGCGTAGCCATGTCCCCGATTCCCTTCCTTTTTGCCCAGTTCTTCGCAGCCAACATTGCAGGGATGATGTGGGCTGAAATTCTTTCAAATAAGGGCTGCTTCATATCATTTTCAGAATTCTCAAAGCAAGGCTTCAAAATAATGCCCATAGTCGCCGCAGTAGCATGCCTTACAGTGGTTGTCATGTTAACAGTTACGTAGAGGCATTAAAACCTTTTCAATTTTGGGTTGAAGTCAAACATATACGTTAAACAATTACTTTGTTAAGTATAAATATAGGGAAAACTTTTCCTAGCCCTAAATGTGCAGGATTCCAACGCGGAATTACGGCGCTCAAGTAGAGTCAAATGGCCAAGATGAGCGTGTTGTTTGAGTGGTTGGACTTGCTTGGCAATGTGTTTGTTCTTTTAGTTTCGTTGCTTATTCTTAACCTTGCAAGCGACTTGGCGGTTGATAATGCCGTTAAGGTTGCGGATTTAACGGGTTTGGGGAAAACTGTTATAGGTTTTATTTTGGTTGCAATGACAACTACACTGCCTGAACTAAGTGTGTCTGTGCTTACCGCTTTGGGTGTGGAAGATGTGGGCGTGGCTATTGGAAATGTTTTAGGATCAAACGTTGTGAACATATGCCTAATCCTAGGTTTAGCTTTTTTAATAGCGTCATTAAAGAATCCGAAAACAAATTTGACGATTAAGGAGGAATTGGAAACCCTTAACTTCGGGCTTTTCATAGCTTCGATCGTTCCCCTATTCCTTATCTGCATTGGATACGCCAGCAGGGTTGCAGGCATAATTCTCATAGCAATTTTCGCATACAACATATACAGAGTCTCAAAGAGGTGGGGCGCTTGTAAGCTTCGCTGGACCCAGCGGGAGAAGCGGAAAACTGGGCCGCCTAATAGCCTTAACCATCATTGGAGTTATTGCTGTAATAGCAGGTGCATATCTCATAATAGATTCAGCCTGCTACATTGCAGAATGGATAGGCATCCCTAAAGTTGTTATAGGCACCACCATAGTTGCTTTCGGGACAAGCCTACCGGAGTTCGCGAACAGCTTTAAAGCATCTTTAAAAGGACATGCGGAATTGGCTTTAGGCAACATTGTTGGAAGCTACTTCATCAACGTAACCCTAATCCTCGGAGTCGCTCTAATAGGCCAAAATTTTGTGGTTAACATGGCAACTTACACAGGCTTGGCTGTTCACGCCCTTATATCCAAGCCTTCTGCTATGGTATTTCCTCTCAAGCAAAAATATTAACTGGAGAGAGGTGCAACCCTCCTATTTCTATACGCAGTGTTTATGGCACAAATATTTGGCGTATACCAAATATGAAAATCTGGGCTTAAAACGAAAGTGTCATTGAAATTTTTCCCACCCTCTTTTGGCAACAATAAACAAAACTTATAAGCCGTGATTTTTAAGTTTAATACATGGAGCGTTCAGAACCTTTCGTTTTGTATGTTAGTAAGAGGTTTATGGATAAGGCTTCTAAAACTTTTGGTTTAGGTATCCTTACGAGAAAGCCGTTGGTGGAAATCCTTAAGAAAATGGGCGTGGCGTTCGAGGAGCTTGATAGAGATAAGGCCAAAGTGGCTCTTGACAGAATAGGCGAATCCAAGGGCGTAACAGTGTCCACAGCCCAGCTTGTTAAGGGATTAGCCCTTGCCTTCTTTCTGCCAACAGGCGTTTTCCTCGCCACTTTAAAAAAGGTGTTTTACCGCTCTGGAGCGGAAACCGAGGACGGCTTAATATTAGAGTTCCTTGCGGAAATACCTAGGGCT
>CAZAPQ010000040.1:0-4095 GCA_964487415.1 uncultured Candidatus Bathyarchaeia archaeon
GAAGTCCTTAAAGCGGGAGGGGATCCCCGTGGAAAAGCTTTCGGAAAACCAAATAATGGATATGTTTAGGGCTGTGGGCTCTGGGAAGCTGGCCAAAGAAGCCCTATGGGATGTGGCTGCTTGGCTATCGAAAAGTGAGGGAAAAAGTCTAGAGGACGCCATTGAAGCCCTTGGTTTAGCATTCCTCTCGAAGGAAGAGCTTGAGGGGATAATTGACACTGTAATGGCGAACAGCAGAAATCTCATTGAAAAGGGTGGGATGAAGGCCTTCGGACCAATCATGGGCATGGTGATGAAGAAGGTAAGGGGCAGAGCTGATGCAGATCTTGTAGGCAAAATGATAAGGTCAAAGTTGGAAAAACTGCTAGGCTCTTCTCATTAATGTAGATTTGGCCATGTAAATCGCGTAAATTCTAAAAGGGGAACGCTTCATTTTATTATTTGGGATAATCTTGAGCAGAGAGGGGAGCGGGGATTCGAAGCAAGAATTTTCAATACGCGTGAGGGTTGGAGATTATGAAGTTGAACTTAAAGGCGCCCGTAAAGAGGTCATGGACACTATAAGGGAATTACCAAAGCTTATGACTGATTTCAGCAAGGCTTTCAGTTTCTTAAGGCCCAAATCAGCATCCACAGTGGCCATTAAGGCTATAACTACAGGCTCAGTTAAAGAAACACCGATGGAAAATCATCCGAAGATTCCAAAAGTGGACAGCTGCGGTGAAGCCGTTCTAAAGGTTCTGGAAAGCGACTGGGGAAAGTGGCGCCCAAGAACCCTCATGGAAATTAAGGCGGTTTTAGAATCAAACGGCATTTTTTACTCCGGTAGCACCTTAGCCAGCGAGCTTCTTAAGCTTGTTAAAGAAGAGAAGGTGAAACGCTGGAAAACAGATAAGGGATATGTTTACATTATTACTGAAAAGGAAATTTTAGCTGATAAGGAGGGTGTTCAATGAGGAAGGTTGAGGTTAGGATTAAAACCCCCTTCGGCGAAATAGTTGTGGAGGGGGAGAACCCCCAAGAAATTCTGAGCCTTCTCGAAACCTTTCCCAAAGATTTCATTGAAAACATTTCTACAATCATTTCAAGTAAGCTTACCCCATCGGCAGCAGCTCAGCTGAAGGGCATTGTGGAATATACTACAGAAGGGCCTGTCCTTATAGCTAAGGAGAAGCTCACCCACTATGAGGCCATTGCACTCGTTCTGTATGCCTCTGAAAGCAGACAGAACACCGCCACGCAAATTCAGAAGCTTCTGGAGTCCAGCGGCATAAAGTGTATGGTGCCAGCCCGCTTGAACGAGATGACGAAACGTGGACAGGTTTTCAAGCCTGATCCAAAGAGGCCTGAGTTTAAGTTGACAGTTCAGGGAGAACGATGGGTTGAGGATGAGGTTCTACCAAGGCTTAGAGGGAAGGTTGGTTGACTGAAAAGCCTAGAATAACAGTTCAGGTCAAGTATGGCGAGGTGGAGAAAACTTTTTCAGGCAGCTTGGAGGAGATTTGGCTTTCGATTTACAGGTTTTTCAGCGAATTCATTCCATCCTTCGAAATTGCCAAAAAGCTTACACTAAGCGTTGATCTGCAAGAAATCGCCAAAGAATGCGAGGGGCTTATTGCCTTCTCATCCGAAGGCGCAAACTTGCTTGTTCCAAGGGAAAAACTGACGGATAACGAGACTCTACTTTTGTGGCTTTTAGCCAGCTATGTAGGGTTTCGGCTTGGCCTTTTTGGGAAGGAAAATCTATCTAAAGATGAATTGCAACAGAAGCTTGGTAAAAATCCGAAGATTACCAGCACTAGGCTTGGGGAACTTGTTAAGGCTGGGCTGGTTTCAAAAACAGCTGAAGACACATACAAGATTACGAGTGCCGGCTTATTCCAAATGCGCAGGGAAATCATTCCACGGATAAGAGCAAAGATGAATGCCTGATTACTCGGATAGAAGATGTTCTATCAATTCCTTGCTTATAAGGGGTTTGCCGTCCCTTAAAGGGTAGGCGTATGGCAAATATATGGAGTGCCCCCTGCTGACCCTTATCGTTAAACCCCGCTTTATTGGAATCTCCTCCAACGGGATGCCCTCGCTTACAAGTTTGGCAACATAAACTGCTCCATCTATTGGAAATTGAAGCCTCCCAAGGTTTCTGGCGGCGGCCCCTGGAAAGCGGCTGGTTATAAGCTGACAGGTTCTGCCGCGGGGCGGATGGTCTCCTAAGATTCCACCAATAATGATAGCCTTTTTATCTGTAAGATCTTGGGATTTAAGCGGCTCATCAGCCCTCGGATCCAGAATCACCAACTCCTGCAGAGGGAAGATAACGTCAAAGCTTTCTGATTTTACGGTGCCAAACCTTGAAAGTTTAGCCGCGTGGGTTTTCTTCTTTATATTCGTAAATATTGTGCGGTTAGCTCCGACAATTTCAGAAGCATGTTTATATTCTATTAGGAGCCACTTGCCAAGGAAAGGTTCTAAATGTTCTATTACGAATTTTAACTGATTTTTGGTGCCATTTTCAACCAATAGCGATAGCCACCCTCTAGATCTTTCAGCGTTTCCGCTTAGATATGCCTTCTATTCTGTTGGCAGCGTTGTGGCGTATAAAATTTGGCAGGTAAGTCTCTTCCAAAATGTCTTTTATGGTGGTGGTCTTTTTTGGGCATATTGGTATCTGCGGGGTTTTCCTTCCCGGGTTAAGATTCCGTCTTTTACTAAGTCGATCAAGGCGTGGGCTACGGCTGTGCGGTCATAGTGGAATCCCCGTTTTGCCATTTCGCTGTGGACTTCGCTTAAGCTTTTTGCCGTTTTAAACCAGCCTTCTTCCCAGAGTTTTTGGATTATGCCTTTGCATGTTTCTGCCCTTGGCGGCGCTGTTGGCTTTTCTATAGGCGCAATTTGGGGTATTTCTTTTAGTTTTTGGGTTATGGTGGATAGGATTTTGTCTACTGCTGTTTGGAGTTGGTCTTCTTGGCATTGGATTTCGAATTCTATTTCTCCTACTTTCATTTTTAGGTGTATTGGGGGTTTTTGCTGGTTTTCTGTCAATTTTTCACCTTGTTGAATATTGTATTGTGCAATTTGTTCATGCACAACATTTAAATATCACCATTGAAAGTTGCTTATTGGTGAATCTTGGTGATTGAACAACACAATATAGTGACAACACCAAAATATAATTTTCCACAAGCCCAAATAGACTTGGAATTTCCTAAGAGATTCGTGGAATTAAGCCTAAACTCACTCAAACAAACAATAAACTCGGCATTTCAATTGGATCAACAATTCCTTCAACAAAACATCAAGGAACAATTATATGTACCTAGGCCGCCCGCAAGGCCCATACCCTTACGCCCAAACTCTTCAGAAACGCCCATAGCCGCTGTCGACACCTCCAGCATAAAATTGGGCGAAACCAGCAAAGGCATAGTAATTGCCATTCGCGGCACAAGCATCTGGAAAATTAGGCACAGCTACGGATATCTGCGCGTTGGCCCCTTTATATTCCATATAACCGAAGAAAACCTAAATGAAGTCTATAAAATACTACAGAAGACGTGCTTTCCAGAAGAAAATCTTACATCTCCAAAGCTTATGCAAATAACAACACGCATGTCAAATCTTCTTGAAAAGTGGCTTCAAGCATCCCTTGCCAAAAGCATTAACAACGGAATAATCCTTTTTGATGGTTCTTTAACTGCAGGGACTGCGGATACGCCGGTTCACCAATTGAAGGAAATTCTAACTATAGCCAGAAGCATGGGAAACGTAACATTGGCCTTCACTAAGGTTACCACTTTAAGGTTTAACGGTTACCTAATAACAGACATGCTGCTGAACCAAAAGCCCCCATGCCTAATAGAAGTGCCAGATATAAAGCAGAAGCCGCCCCTAACCTTGTTAGGCGAAATTTATGTGGCGAAGCTGTCAAACGGCAATTATGCCTTCAGACTTGACATAGACAAGGAAATTCCCCACGAACTGAGAATAGAGGCTGTGGAAAGGCTGCTTGGAAACGACATAATAACTCAAAGTTATCCTGAAACCCTTAGACTAGCCCATATACTCTGCACCTTCACAGCAAATGAGGTGATTGCT
>CAZAPQ010000041.1:0-6031 GCA_964487415.1 uncultured Candidatus Bathyarchaeia archaeon
AAAGCCTATGCGACAAATACTACCATAACCCGCCAGTAACCCTAACAGAAATAAAAAACGCCCGAATCCACACCGTGTACATAATTGAAGTAGACAAGGGCGCCGTGCAGGAAGCGGATCCAGAATCATACGCAAAGAAAACGGATCTCATTTGAGAAACAATTTAATATTCTCCGCAAAAATGTTGGCTTCTAAAGAATGTTTCTTAGCTCGTCAATCCTTGATATCATTTTATCCGAGTGGGCCACTATCCATGGGCTTGGATTCTTGATTCTGCATATGCATATCGTCCTTTTTCCCATCTGCTTTGCGTAGAATAGTTCCATGCATGTTCCAGCGGATAACTTCGGCATGTAAGCAACCAAAATATCACAGTTTTTAATGTCCTCCAAGTCTCTTGATATGAAGTTAAAATTAACCATCGAAGTCTTTTCCGCGTCTCTGTAAATTATTTTCTCCCTTTCCCATGGGTCTATAACCACGTAGCCCTTCTCAAGGCATATTCTCTTTATAGTTTTCCTGTAGGATTGCCTTTCCTCCATGTTTTGTATGGGTCCTGAAATGAAAATTTTTCCCTTCACATTATCTCGCCAAAACTTCAGCATCTAAGTATTCTTATAAATGTTACTAACCCGTATTCCGACATTCTTTTAATCCACTTTGGCAATAATTCCATTTAAAGAAGCATTGAAGGTAATTAGATGAAAATTAAGGTTACATACTTTGGCCCCATAGCTGATTTCGCTGGAAGGGATGAAGAGGAAATCGAAATTGAGGAAGGAAGAGCGATAACAGTAGTTGACCTTTTAAAGATGCTTTCAATTAGACATGGACAAGAGTTCAGTGAAGCCATAAATGGTCCCAGATGCCTAATCACTGTAAGCGGGTCAATGGAGTACCACACTGAAAAATTAAATACTAAACTAAAAGACGGGGACCACGTATTTATAACAACTTTGGTTGCTGGTGGCTAGTATGCTCATCCCAAATATCCTAGATCACCTAATGCCTAGATGTGATGGACATGTTCGTTGGAGAATTAAAATGTAGAGCCTTCACGCTTATTCAAAGGCTTCTTAATGAAAATCGCATGTTACTGGAAAAAATTGTCGCTGTAAAACCCTTAAGCGAGAAGCTTGGCTTTGAGTTCACGGTCCTTGGGGTGAAATATAAAGTTGCTCTCCTTGACGGCGAATTGGAATTAGACGTTGAGGACCCATTGGAGAGGAAGGAGGACTATTCAAGGCTTATAGTTTATATGCTTAACGCTATCAAGAGGGCCCTTGAGGGACGATTGACAAGCCATAGGAGTAAACTCACAATGTTAACTACCCTACCCGGCGGGGAGACGGTAAGGCTATATGAGAAGCGAATTGTGAACTTCCTGGCTGCGGAATTATCTGATGCAAGCCTTAAGGAGATCGGGGAGGCTGCCAAGATGATTGGGGGATCTATTGTTGAGCATCCGAGCGCGTCATGGAGCGTTGAGGTAATTCCATTTAATGGTGTAAGAATTAACATTGCATATTGGCAGGGTGAAGAAGAAATACCTGCCGGGGCAGTCCTACTTGTTGGGGAGGAGGCCAAGGAGGTTGGAGTGCCTATAGAGGAGCTTTTAGCCGTGGCGGAGATGACCGTAAACCGATTTGTCCTGTTCTATCGAAGGGAAACTGGGAGAAAGCCTAAACTCTATAGGTCATTATACATTTAGACTGGCGGTTTTGTATACCCTCTGCTTCTACGATTTTGTTTCATCCATCTCTCAAACTCTTTTGAAGGCGGATTCTCAGCATAGAGTCTCTTCCGAACACCCTCCAACAGGGTGTTTTCCTTGCCAAGGTATTCCGCCGCCGTCAAAACCTTGTGATCAGCCTTTTCGGCCTTCTCTAGCACGCTTGAAATCTTTTCACGCCATTCACTGTCCCTTAAGAGGTGATGCTCTAGAATCGTTATCGGCACAACTTCTACAAGCCTTTCAAGATTTTTCAGTCCAACTTGAACCTCTTCGTCGGCCACCCTGAACCCAGCCAGGTATAGGGGCGGCCCACCTATCATGGTGAAAATTGGCCTTTCCCGAACTATCATTTCCAGCGTGGTGGATGATATTGGACCTTGAACATCAGGCGCGAAAAGAAAACTTTCATTTTTATGCTTGATCGTGGTCATTAACACCCATCCCAGAGCCGAGTTCTCAGCCCCATGAAACACGGGTTCCGAAAACATTACTTGGGTATTGCCAAAGGTGAAGCTCCGCCCATCTGCCACCTCAAGGCTTTTGGCATACTGTCCAGAAGTCTTCTGGAAAAGCCAGCCCCGACGTCTTTGGCTGAAGTTAATTCTTTCCTTCGGATTTTTGATTAGAACCCTCTTACCCTCATAAATCTGCCTGGCAGTCTCATCCTCAGCTGTCCAGTTACATAGCCAATCCTCAAAGGACGGTGTATGGTGATCATAATGGTAGTGGCTAACCGTGACAACATCCGCCATTTCAGCGGCTTCAGCTATTCTACGCCTAGCTTCTATTATTGCCTTATACTCAAGCGGGTGGGGAGGGAGGCCAAAGCGGCTTGGGCAAAGGGACACTCCGGCGTCCAAAAGAATTCTTACATCAGGAGTCTCCACAAGAGTGCACATGGATCGGACGCCTAGACTCTCAGCAGCTAATGGAACAACACGAATATGCTTAAGCATAGCCTCAATTCTCCATGGATAGAATTTGCCACGTTAATCGTTATTTCCTTTCCCTCTTCAGCGTAAATAAGGTGAAAACCAACGCTATAAAGAGGCTTAATGCAAGCAACATTGTCGCCAAGGCGTTTAGGGCATTTGGGTATGTGTATTCAGCTATTCCAGGCCTTCTAGCCCTATTCCATACAAGTAATGGAAGGGTGTAAAATCCCGGACCGGTTGTGTACAGTGTCTTTATGAAGTTGGTGAAGCTTAGAAGGAATGTTATGGCGATGGCCACTGATATGCCTGGCATAGCTAATGGAAGAGATATCCTAAGGAATGCTTGAAGAGAGGATGCTCCCAACGTTCTAGCTGCACCCTCAAGTTCTGGGAATCTTACCCTCGTAGAGTTTAGGATTATGTAGGCGAAGGCCACATTAAAAGCCGTGTGACCTATCATAACCGTTAACCAGCCAAAACTTGCACCAGCGTATTGAAAGGCCATCATTAAAGCCACCGCCTCAACCACCTCAGGCATTACTATCGGCGGATAGACAAGAGCATCTATTGCTTTAAAATCGCCATAATTAACCATCAGCATTGAGGCTAATAGGGCTAAGAAAACGCTTAGCAGGGCACTTGCTATGGCGATTGTTAGGCTATTGGTCAAGCCCTGCATAGCTTCAAAATCCCCAAAAAGAAGTTCATACCATCTTAAGGTTAAGCCCCTCCACTCCCCAATAAAGGGGTTAACGTTGAAACTATTTACAATCACCAGAAATATGGGCAAGTACAATAGGAAACCAACCGCCAGAACATAAACCCTCAAAATTTTGCCAAACTTCAAAAAAGCATCACCTTGCCCTTATACTTAAACACTATAAGCAATGTTAAGACCATAACAATTGCAGAAACCATCAGAGCTATTGCCGAACCTACTTCCCATCTATCGCCGGCAAGTATTAAATTGTATATGAGACTGCCCATTGTAAACCCTTGAACACCCCCCAATAATGAGGGTATAATAAACTCGCTTAGGCTCATGAAGAAAACAAGTATCATCCCAGCAATTATGCCTGGAATAGCATAGGGCACTATTAGATCTCGCATTATCATGCCAGTAGACGCGCCTAGGCTCCTTGCAGCGTCGATTTGATCCTTCGATAACCTTGATAGCGACAGATAAAGGGGCACCAGCATGTATGGGAGGAAATCATAGACCATGCCAAGCATCATCGCCAAATATCCCTCTCCTATCCCAACCGCGTAAAGCATGTTGCGCATGGCCCAAGCCCTAAGCAGGAAGTCTATCCAGAAGGGTGTGATGAAAACAGCCAACAATACTGATCTTTCCAAGCTGCCCGCGTACATCATTAGGTAAATTGCTATGGGGAAAGCCACAAGCAACGTAATTATCGTTGTCAGCATGGCCACTTGGGCACTGTATAATATCACAGACAGGTAAACATGGTTTGTAAGGGCTTCAATGTAATTGTTTATGGTTAATATGCCATGACTTCTATCATAGAGACTGTAATATGCTATGATTAATAGGGGCGCGTAGAAGAATGCTAATATAAAGCATGTGAGTGGTATTAAACCAAAAAGGGGCTTAATGCCCCTTAACCTTAATTTAATCGCCTCCCCTCAATATTTTAGCGTCGGAAAGCTTCCAGCCTACAGCAACTTTGTCTCCAATTCGCAGCTGCTTGGCCGTCTGATCTTTCCTTGTGGTTAATGCCCTCACGACAATGCCGTTGCCGTTTATTTTGACATCAACCCTGATTTAATGGGCCCTGAAAGATGATGTCGCCAATTATGCCCTCCAGGCTTATGTCAGCCTCATGGATTGAATTAATTAAAACGTCCTCAAATCTTACTATGAGGTAGCCGTTATTTCCAAGTCCAACAGCCTGAGAGTCTATGATGTTTGCGTCTCCAAAGAAAAAGGCTGTGGCTAAGTTTTCAGGGTTCTCGTATATATCCCTAGGTGTACCATATTGTATAAGCTTTCCATCATTCAGTATGGCTATATAATCGCTCAAGGACATGGCCTCATACTGGTCATGGGTCACATATACAGTGGTTATTCCCAGTCTCCTCTGTAGCCCCCTAAGCTCCATCAGCAGTTTCTGCTTAACCTTATAATCGAGATGGGCTAGGGGCTCATCGAGAAGAAGCACCCTAGGCTCTAATATAAGGGCCCTAGCCAAGGCAATCCTCTGCTGCTGGCCACCGCTCAGTTCGTTAATCCTTCTATTGACATACTCTTGAGGATCCAGCCCGAGCATTGCCATAATTCTATAAACCCTGTTCTTAATCTCTGCTTCATTTATGTGCCTAGCCCTTAAACCAAACGCTACATTATCGTACACGTTCATATGTGGGAATAAAGCCAAGTCCTGAAATACTATGCCCGCACCCCTCTTTTCTGGAGGAACATGCGTATAATCGTCACCGTTAAAGTAGACCCTTCCCCTGTCAGGCTCTATTAAACCAGCAATTATTCTTCAGTAGGGTTGTCTTACTGCAGCCGCTGGGGCCCAAAATTGATGTTATACATCCCCCAGATATTTCTATATTGACGCCCTTTAGGGCTTGAACCTCACCGTAGGTCTTCCATATACCCTCTAATCGGATATCTACGTCTTCCACTCCCTTGCCTGAACCTCCCTCATACCTTGAGCTTTAAATACATGTCTCGGGGCCACTATGATCTCCTCCTCCGAAACATTAAATACGAGAACACAATAAACGCCACCACTACAACGATAAGGATTGCCGCCATGGGGATTATTCCCTCCTCCGGCGCCTGCACTTCTGTTCTGACCCTTTCAATCATCCTCAACACATCTTCATCTAGAACAGGGTTTGGCACAAATTTAACATCTTCCGGAGGATATAGGATATAGCAGCGGATTCTCTAATAGTTCCAGAAGCTCTTCGTCATTTGTCTACTCTGCATATTGCATTAAAATATCCCTCTTTAATGGGGAGGAATATAATACTGCCTTAGCATTCCTCGCCATAATATCTGGCCTTAGCAGGAAGTTGATGAACTCGTGGGCTTCATCTATGCTTTTGGCATCCCTTGGTGTGACAATGAAGCCCATCCAGTATAGACCTCCGTCCTCAGGAAGCACGTATTCGACGTTGGGGTTCTCCTCTTTAACCACAAGTATGTCGCCACTCCAGGCCTGAGCCAAATAAAGCCTGCCTGCCACGAGCTCCGGCATATATTGCCCGGTCCCATAAAATCCAACAAGGCATGGTTTAATATCCTTCAGCAAGCTTATCACGTCATCCATTACATCACCATTCCAGTTCCTTCGCTCCGCAGGGTTATAGCCAAGTTTAATCA
>CAZAPQ010000042.1:0-5085 GCA_964487415.1 uncultured Candidatus Bathyarchaeia archaeon
CTTGAGTTTGAGAGGATTCTCGCCCCAACAGGGCCCACCAATGGCGCAATTTTAAGGGCATCTGATAGAAAGTCGCCTAAGCGCATTGCATTCATCCAGTGTGTTGGATCAAGAGATGAAAATACAAACAAGTATTGCTCAAGAGTCTGTTGTATGTACGCTATAAAACAGGCTTTGCTTATTAAGGAGAAAATCCCAGAGGCTGAGGTTTTTATTTTTTATATTGATTTAAGAGCTTTCGGAAAGGGATATGAGGAATTTTATAAAAGGGCTCAAAGTGCGGGAATACGGTTCATTAGGGGTAAGGTTGCAGAGATTATAGAGAATTCAGCCTCCAACCTGATATTACGCGCCGAAGATACTTTACTGGGAGCCAAAGTTGAGGTTGAAGTTGATCTAGTAATACTTTCAGTGGGACTTATTCCAGAGAAAACAAGCAAGAAATTAAGCGAAATCCTAAACCTCTCAATTGGCGCTGACGGTTTTTTCATGGAGGCACATCCAAAACTTAAACCCTTAGACACCCTTGTTGATGGAATTTTTATCGCGGGCAACGCACATGGACCCAAGGATATACCAGATAGTATTGCTCAAGCATGCGGTGCGGCACAAAAGGCCAGCATACTCATGTCAAAGGGCGAGGTTGAAGTGGAGGCAACTATTGCAAAGGTTAACAAGGATTTATGCAGCGGATGCTTCATATGTGTCTCTTTATGCCCCTTCAACGCTATTACTATAGAAGGGGGAAGCGTGAAAATTATTGAGGTTATGTGCAAGGGTTGCGGTGCATGTGCAGCAGCATGTCCAACCAAAGCCATCGAAGCGTCACACTTTAAGGATGATCAAATTCTTGCTGAGATTGGGGCTTGCATGGAAAGTGGAGGCATGTGAGAATGGAGGCCTTAGAGACATTTAGGGGTTTAGATTTTAACTTGTGCATGCAATGTGCCAGTTGTAGTGGGTCATGCCCTATTTTCACAAAATCACCTATTAACCCAAGAAAACTCATGCTTGAAATAGCTTATCTCTTCCATTCGCTAAAGATATACCCTCCATTAGACATAAAACAAATGGGTTACGTTTGGGATTGCACCACATGTTCAACCTGTTCGTCTCGATGTCCAAGAAACGCAAAGCCGCTTGATGTAATAATTAATTTACGAAGCTACCTTATCGAAAACGGGCTGGTTCCACATACATTAGGAAGCATGTTGGAATCTGTTTTAAAATATGGGAATCCCTATGGAATAAGCAGAAGCAAAAGATCAGAGTGGGCCCGCGATTTAAAAGTGAAGAAGGTTCAAGATAAGGAGGATGCATCTACACTTTACTTTGTAGGATGCGCGCCCTCATATGATCCCCGCGTCCAAAATGTTGCGAAGGCTATAGTTTGCACTTTAAACTTGCTGAATATAGACTTCTTCATACTTGGAAATGAAGAGAACTGCTGCGGGAATGAGGTGTATTCGCTTGGAGAGAAGGGCCTCTTTGAGGAACTTGCCAGTACCAATATACAACTCTTTGAGCGATACAATATACAAGATATAATTACAACTTCGCCCCACTGTTTTAACGCCTTTAAGGTGAGATATTCAAAAAGGCTTAATGCTATGCATTACACGATGTATCTTACTGACTTAATTGACCGAGGAAAAGTTATGTTTTCAAAGAGCATTAATAAAGTGATAACATATCATGATTCCTGCTATTTAGGCAGGCACCATAATATCTACGACGAACCAAGGAAAATATTAGAAAGTATTCCCAGAGCGAAACTTGTGGAAATGGCCAGATCTAGGAAGAAAAGCATTTGCTGCGAGGGTGGAGGTGGGCGGATGTGGCACGATATACAGGGAGTGCGTCTTTCAGAGGCGCGCGTGAGAGATGCCCTCGCTGCTGGGGCGGAAATAATAGCGACGGCCTGTCCGTTCTGTCTATTAACCATTGAGGACAGCATTAAAACAATGGGTGTTGAGGATAAAATTGTAGTTAAAGACATTATGGAATTGGTTGCTGAAGCCCATCCCCAATTAAAACAATAAAGCCTCAGATGCCAGAAATCTAAACTCCACGGGATTGGGAAACTGCTTCAAGGATCTTATTTTTAAGCGCTGGCACAACCTTGAAAAGATCGTCAACCACAGCATAATCTGAGAAATTGAATATTGGCGCGTTTGGATCCTTATTTATGGCTATTATCAATTCGGAATTTTTCATTCCCATGACATGTTGGAAAGCCCCGCTGATGCCTAATGCCATATATAGTTTAGGCTTCACGATTTTCCCTGAGTTTCCTACTTGCCTATCGCTTGGCATCCAGCCCTTATCCACAATGGGACGGGAACATGCCAGCGACGCCCCAAGGGCTTTAGCTAATTCTTCAACCATAGGTATGTTAGATGCATCCTTTATGCCCCTACCGATACTTACAATTTTCTCAGCAGTTGTTATATCAACAGCGCTCGGTGGGGGGCAGGCGTAACTGATGAAACGTTTGCCCACTTTCAAATCATCTTCAACGGCTACTTTTTCTTTGATTATCATGCTTTTTATCTGAGTTTGTGGTTTTGCAGCTGCGAATGTGGCTGGGCGAACGGTTACCATATAGGTTTCAGCCCTTCGCATCCTTAATCTAGCATTAACCTTTCCATTGTACATTTGCCGCACAACAAAGAATTCCTCGCCCTCCAAAAAGAAGTCGATGCAATCTGTTGCCAAGGGAATATTGAGCGATGCAGCTAGGCGCGGGGCCAGCTCAATGCCATAAGACGTGTGGCCCATCATAATCAACCATGGTTTATATTTATTGATCAACGCTGTTAGAAACCTCTGATATACATCCGAATTGAAATTTTCAAGCCTTGGATCTTCAATCACAAGCACTTTTTCTACATATTCGGAAAGAATTTCAGCCCCTTTATCAACGTCATTCCCAAGCAGCACCGACACAACCATAATATTTCTTTTTTGGGCCGTTTCTCTGGCCTTAGTTAACATTTCATAGGTTATGTCGCGGATAATGCCTTGTCTATGCTCAGCCAATACAAAAATTTCAGCAACCATTCATATAATCCTCCTCGACCTGAGTATTGCAACTAATTTAGCTGCCACTTCGTCAGGTGATCCGCGTAAAAACTCTACTTTCCTCTCCATGGGTGGAATGAAAAGCTTGTCCATATATAACCAGCCATTGTCTTCATTAATATCAGCTGAGCTCAGCCCTATTTCGGCTAGATTCTTAACGGTTATCTCCTTTTGCATAGCCCTTCTAATTCCCATGATTGATATATATCTTGGCTCATTGATGCCCGTTTGCACCGTAAACAGAGCTGGCAGCTTAACCTCTAAAATTTCCTCCCAACCACCCTCAAGTTCACGGACAACCCGCGCTACACCGGATTCTAACTCGATCTTCTTAACCATCGTAGCGTGAGGTATCCCAAGCATTTCCGCTATAATTGGCCCCGTAACAGCGTAACAATCATCACCCGCCTGTACGCCCGTTAATATTATATCATAATGCATTTCCTTTATGGCAGCGTGAAGAATTTTCGCTGTGAGAAACGGATCTAAACGGGAGACATTTGGATATGCAACGCGCACCGCCCTGTCAGCCCCTCTTGCCAAACACTTCCGCAGCATACTATCTACATCCGCTGATCCTACGGTAACTACAGTAACGTGACCGCCAAACTTTTCCTTAATACGCACAGCCTCCTCCAAAGCGTAAACATCCCATTCATTAATATCGTAAACGAGCCCAGCTGTTTCTATGGTTTTACTGTTAGGCGCTATCTTGATCTCAGCCTCAGCCGTTTCAGGAACCTGCTTCACACAAACAACAACATCCATGGTGAATTCACCGTCATAAAACCAGACTAAATATCATTAAAATAAGGTTTACACATGCTATGAGCCTTCGCAAGTCTTATCAGCTAAGCAGCGTCAAAATTATCTCATGTTTTGGGATTTCGAGTTATCAGAAGAGCAAAAAATGATAGTGGAGGCTATACGGGAGTTTGCCGTGAAAGAGTTAACTCCTGAAAGGATGAGGGAGTATGAGGAGAAGGAATCTTTTCCATGGGATATCTACCGTAAAGTTTGTCAGCAAGGCTTTCAGACCCTCCACTTTCCTGAGGAGTACGGTGGACAGGGCTATGGCCTTCTTGAACATTTTATATACGTTTATGAGATTACAAAGGTTGACCCGCCCGTGGGAGACACCCTATGCGGGGCGCATTTTGGAGCTGAACTTCTGCTCGATTTTGGCACCCATGAGCAGAAGGCTAAGTGGTTGCCTTCCCTGGCGAAAGGGGAGATAACCATTGCCTCGATGTTTACGGAGCCCGCTGGGGGAAGCGATTTAACCCGCGTATTGGATACCAAGGCGTTAAAAGTCGATCATGAAACATGGAAGATAAATGGAACAAAAACCTTTGTGACAAACGGTGAAACCTTCAGGGTGGCCAACGTTCTAGCGCAAACGGACCTAAATGCCAGACCACCATACAAGGGGCAGACAATATTTCTGCTTGAGAGAAAAGAGGGCATTGAAACAATGCCGCTTCATGGAAAAATGGGATGGCGTTCATCGCCCACAAGCGAGGTTACGTTTACGGACGTAACGGCGAAGGACAACGACATCCTAGGTGGTCTAGCAAATCTAGGCAGGGGATTCTATATGACAATAGCTTTTCTGCCCACTGCTAGAGCGAAAATTGGATGCATGGGCGTAGCTGCCGCCGAAGCCGCGTTAGAAAGAGCGGTAAAGTACGCAAAGGAAAGGGAGGCCTTCGGAAGGAAAATCGGAAGCTTTCAAGGACTTGCCCATAGACTATCAGAGGCTGCGCTTAAAGTAGAGCTTGGAAAATCACTTCTTTTCAGAGCAATTAAAATCTTGGAGAAGGCCAGGGTAAATAAAGCATATGCAGAAGAAGCAACAAAATTTTCCAGCATGCTCAAGTATTATGGGGCCTCATTGGCTGTTGAGGTGTGCGACCTCGCCATCGACGTATTTGGCGGATATGGCTACATGGCGGATTACGACATTGAAAGATGGTTCAGATGGTCCAAGAAGCTTGAACT
>CAZAPQ010000043.1:0-2578 GCA_964487415.1 uncultured Candidatus Bathyarchaeia archaeon
CTTAATGCTTGAACCGCCGCTTTGGCTTTATTCAAATACTTTGTTTGAAGAGTTCCCGTTGCTCCTTCGACATTTACCACGCGCATGCCTGCAACTTTACATACGCCCCTAACCAATGAGGTTGCCGCTATGCTTGTCGCATTCACATGATAAATTTCAGATAAAGGTGGAATGCGTGGAATATTCCCTGCGCCTCTAAACAGCACAATGTTTGCTGGAGGTAACCCGCGGTTAACCCTATCAACGTTAACTTCGTGATTTTTCAGAAAATTGTGAAACTTTTGCATAAGTTCGTTAAGAATTTTCGCTGTGAAGGATGCCTCGAAGGATTTTTCTAACGGTCTTACCTCTAAAACTTTCATCCCGGTCTTCTTGGGATCTGAGTCGCTTACAGCTGTTGAAAGATTTGACCCTTGAAGGACCAAAACTGCACGATGCTGAATTGTATTCTGAAATGTAAACTTGACGGAGGACTCGGAAAGATCAACTTTTCGGAGACTCTCAGCCAACTTCGAGGCATCTTCATTTGAAATTCTGCCAGCTCGTCTGTCCAGTACTATTAAATTTTCGTCTACCGTGGCGAAATTGCACCTTAAGCAAACGTCGCCCTTTTTAACCTCCAAGCCCCAGCCAATAGCCTCCAATGCGCCTCTACCAGAGTAATATTTGAAAGGATCATAACCCAGGAGGGCGAGATTTCCTGTATCGCTACCTGGAGGGATGCCTGGAGAGATAACATCAACAATGCCACAAACGCCGGATTGCGCAATAAAGTCCATTGCAGGTTTACGAGCAACTTCCAGAGGGGTTTTGCCATCAAGCTCCTTAATAGGTCTATCAGCCATCCCATCGGCTACGACAAGCAACGCTTTCAAGCCAAATCCGCCCTACTTAAGTGTTCATTAATTTAAAGGCAAGGATTAAAATGCTTCTCCTTCACAAGCACGGTCAACACATTAGAAAGCCTCAAATATCAGAGCACTTCAGTCATTAACAAGCTGAATGTTAATGGGAGAAAATTGAAGACAAAAAGTTATAATTTAAATTCAGCCTAGCAGACAGGTGATTTCAAGTGTCAGATCTAGGGTTAACTGTAAAGAAAAAAGAGAATTTTTCAGAATGGTATACGCAAGTGGTTTTGAAGTCAGGTTTGGCTGACTATGCTCCCATTAAGGGATGCATGGTTTATAGGGAACTCTCCTACGCCATATGGGAGAAAATTCAAGAAATATTTAATGCTAAAATAAAGAAAACTGGGCACAAGAATGTATACTTCCCCCTTCTAATACCAGAAAGTTTCCTGAAAAAAGAGGCGGAACATTTCGCAGGGTTCGTCCCAGAGGTTGCATGGGTTACGATAGGCGGAGATTCGCCTCTTGAAGAGAAATTGGCGATTAGGCCTACCTCTGAAACCATAATCTATGCTACGTATGCTGAATGGATTAGAAGCTGGAGAGATTTACCGATAAAGTTGAATCAATGGTGCAGTGTTATTAGATGGGAAACAAAGGCTACTAAGCTCTTTTTAAGAACTAGAGAGTTTCTCTGGCAAGAGGGACACACAGCGCATGCCACAAAGGAAGAGGCTGACAGTGAGGTTATGGAAATTCTCAACGAATATAGGGATTTGATGGAAAATTATCTAGCCATCCCCGTGCTTGTCGGTAGGAAAACAGATAGCGAAAAATTCGCCGGCGCTTTATACACAATGACCTTGGAGGCGATGATGCCTGATGGAAAGGCCCTGCAGATGGGGACCTCCCATAACCTTGGACAGAACTTTTCAAAAGTCTTTAGCATCAAGTTTATGGATCGAGATGAAAAAGAGCATTATGTTTGGCAAACATCATGGGGAATATCAACACGGATAATAGGCGCTATGGTCATGGTTCATGGCGATGATAGAGGACTTGTTTTGCCGCCCAGAATAGCTCCAGTACAAGCAGTAGTGATTCCAATACCCTATAAGGCTGCTGAAACTGATAAGATAATGAACAAGGCAAAAGAGATCTATAAAAGACTCCAAAGGGCAGGAGTGTCATCAATCCTAGATGACAGGGAGGAATACACACCCGGATGGAAGTTTAACGATTGGGAACTTAAGGGAGTCCCCGTTAGAGTTGAGATAGGCCCTAAGGATGTTAAAAATAACCAAGCTACCTTAGCCAGAAGGGATACACTCGAAAGAATGACGGTGAAAGACGAAGAAATAGAAAAGGTTGTGCTTAAACTTTTAGATGAAATACAGCAAAACCTCTTTAACAGAGCAAAGAAATTCCTAGAGGAAAGAATAACGCCCGTGAAAACCTACGATGAATTTAAAAAGGTGATGATGGAGAAGGGCGGATTCATAAAAGCATCATGGTGCCTAAGCCCCCAATGTGAGGAGAAAATAAAGGAGGAGACCGGGGCCACAATTAGGCTTATCCCGCTTGAAAAGGAAAAACCGTTTTCAAACTGTATATACTGCGGTGCAGAAGCTAAAGAGGTTGTTTACTTCGCCAAGTCCTATTAGAGTCAAGGGAGAAAATGGGTAGGCCCTAGTTTTTGAGTTCAACCCTATTTTGAAGTTCAACCA
>CAZAPQ010000044.1:0-2786 GCA_964487415.1 uncultured Candidatus Bathyarchaeia archaeon
CCACTTTTGTTTTAATTGTTTCGAAAAGAGCTTTTTTATGGCTTTTTATGATGTAATTTCCATAAGATTTTTCAAAAACATCCCACTTTTGGGGTATAAGTGGGAGCTAGTTTTAATAACTTTTTAATTAAGCTAAATGGAATTTTTCTATTGTGTTAAAAATGTTTAGGTTTAAGGGTTTTGGTGTGGGATTTTGGAGGGATCTGTTGCGTAGGGTTGAGGAGCTTAATGGCGACCTATGCTTGGTTGGGAGTTATGCTAGGGGTGATGCTTCGTCCATGAGTGATGTGGATTTTGTCGTTTTCTCTGAGGGTGAAGCGAAACTTAAGCGGACGGAAATATTCTGCATAAATGATAAAATGGTGACTTTGTTTTTTGTTCGGGCTGCTGATCTTCTTATGGCTGAGTCCCTCGACTTTTACAGTGCGAATAACCCTTTTGAGGCTAGGCTGATATGTGGTGAGGGGAAAATGTTGAATAAGCTTAGGAGTGGATTACGGGGGAAGAGGATAGATTTGGATGCCACTAAGCGGCTGATCTGTGGGACAGCTTCTGCAAGGCTATTGTCATCTTTGAGTGATGTAGCCCTCGACTATGGAGAGGGGATTAGAAGCATGAGGGCTTGCCTTGCAAAGGCTAGGCTATACGCCAAACTTTTAAAGGAATCCGTTGAGCCGTGGTCAATAATACCGTACAACTACAAGCCCGAAGACGAACTTGAAAGCCTCGTCGAGCGGCTTTACCGCTCCAAAAATTATAGTGAGCTTTCAAAAAGAATTGGCAAACTTGACCTTACGGATCTCGTGGCAAAAACCTTCCATAAGCACGTTAAAACAATCGACAAAGCCGTCAAAAACATTATAGACGATGTTGGGTTCGCAGGGAAACATGTCAAAAACTATACGGGCTTGTACATGCTTGTTGAAGAAAGGGTTAGGTCAACAATGTGGGAGGGGCTGCCTCCAAGATGGAAAGCTATAGAAGAATTAAACTCAAAAATAACCCACTATTACACATTCATAAACTGCACGGAAAAAACTGTAGAGTGGATTGTTTCAACAGGCAAAGGGGCGGACATTAAACTCAAAGAATACGGGTGTACCACATTTTAAAACGAGCATAAACCTATTCAGGGTATGAATAAGGAAATCGATTACGGTTACTTTCGTTAGGCTCCTGTTTTCATACTCCCAGTCTGGGTATGCATGCCAGGTACGCCCTTCTCAGTTCTTGTTTGTCTATGTGGTGGTATATGTCTATGGCCTCTTTTAGTTTGTCTCCCCTCAGCTCCTTAACGTATTCTCTTGGCATTCCGTTTCTCAGAAGCCAAGTAGTAAACCAATGCCTAAAACAGTGTGGTCCAAAATGGTCTTCAAGCCTTGGCGAATTTGGGTTATGAAGGCCTAGGCGTCTTGCATATTTGACTATGGCTGTGTATAGGCCGTTTCTGTCAAGCCTGTTTAGGCTTTGGTAGCTTATGAAAAGCGCGTTCGTAGGTGGGTTCAGCTTCTCCCTAACCTTAAGCCACCTTCGAAGTGTAGCTGCGCATTCATCATCAAAATAGACGGTGCGGTTGCTCCTTTTAGGCGTCGGCTTAAGCGTTATGGAATATTCCTCCCAGTTTATGTCTTCAATGTCAAGCCTCAGCAGTTCGCCCCGCCTAATCCCAGTCTTAGCCAGCAGCATGGCAATAGCCTTGTCTCTTGGATCCAGAATAGAGTTGACCAGGCGGCTCATCTCCTCCACGCTGAGAAGCTTACGTTCCGGATCATCAAAGTCGCTCTTATAGCGTTTTAAATACCTTCTCCTGAACGGCAACACGATATTACTGGAAACATAGCCCTCAAAGGCCAAGTAATCGTAGAAGGCTGAAAGCGCCGAAAAATAATTTTCAACAGTTTTATGCTTGGCTTTTCTATCATAAATCACATGCCTCAGAAAATCCCTTAGGACCTGCACGTTCACTTCTTCGAGGTTTATGCCACGCTTTTCAAGAAACTTTAAAAAGATTCTGAGACTTGAAACATACCTTCTTACGCTTTCCGCGGTCATGCCCCTTAGCTTGCAGTCTCTGCTGAAATCCTCTATTAATGCCAGCGGATTTTGTAGCGTTTTTAGGCTTAGCCTTTCCACCGCCATCCCCTCCCCCTATACTCAACCAGCCCGTAGGCTTCTAGGGCTTCAAGCTGCCTGTCAACAGCCTTAACCAGGTCCACATCAGACGGGTCAATGTTTAGATGCGCCAAAATCTCCTCCTGAGTGTAGGATCCGCCCCTCCTCAACAACTCTACAAGATCCCTGTCAAACCTCCTTACACCCTCAAACGTCTCTTGGAGAAATGGCTGGGCCCGGTAACGCTTAAGCTCATTGTCCAGGTTCTCCACAAGCCTCTTCAAAAGCCTATTCTCCTCGCGAAGCTTCTTCAGCTCCTCTTCCGTGCTTCGCAAACGTTTAACAAGTTCAGCGCGGCTGAGATAGCTTTCATCGCCTTCTTCACGCCTAATAGAATCCTCAACACGCTCAACCACAAACCTAGAAATTGAAACACCAGCCCTCTCAGCCCCACGCTTCCAATTCTCAACCATCTCCAACGAAGGCAAATAAACATAGATGGCACGATCCTTAATGGTATCAGTCTTACCCCTATTAGGCTTAGGCACATCGCATCAAACAAAAATACGCCAAAGACGTAATTATAACTTACTGGTAAATCAGTGCGGGGGGTGGGATTTGAACCCACGAACCCCTACGGGACAGCCGCCTCAGGGCTGCGCCTTTGGCCAGGC
>CAZAPQ010000045.1:0-3274 GCA_964487415.1 uncultured Candidatus Bathyarchaeia archaeon
CAACGGGTTGAGGAACTTGCTGATCGTCCAGCCAACTTTAAGCCTGAAAATGCCATAGGCTATATACATCTACTTCCCCTTTCGGAGATTATTGCAACAGTGCTTGGGGTAGACTCTCCTTCCTCTCAGCAGGTTTGGAACATTTACCATGTACTTGTTGAAAAGTTTGGAAGTGAATATAACGTGCTCCTCGATGCATCAAAAGAAGCGCTTTGCAAGGTTGTAGATGAAAGAATCGCGGAGGCTATAATTAGAGTTAGGGAGGGCAGAATACGTGTTGTACCAGGCTATGATGGAGTCTACGGGCGCCCCATATTCTTTGAAGAGTTTTCACGAAACTTTTCGAGGAAGGTTAAACAATCGAGTATTTCAGATTTTATGTGAACCTTGGTCTATTTAGTGTTTATATGTTGAACAAGATTGTGGCAATATTTATTAAATTGTAATAAATCTTATTAAGTAGTAATATTTGTGATAAAGAAATAAACGGGCGGCTGATAATGGCAAATTCAACTCGACAAAATTTGAACGAAAAAATCTCTCAAGTTGTAGATCGTGTTTTAAGATACGTGTTTGGCGATGAGGGCGCCAGCTTGATATATGCCTATTTGGAGCGCAAATACTCCGTTAAGCCCAATGAAATTTGTGAAAAGATCGACTTATTTGCAAAGGGGCTAGAGGAGTTTCTGAAATCCGGAGCTCGCATTATTGAAAGGAAAATTTTGGAGGACGTTTACTCCAGCTATGGTTCTCTTCAAAAACTTGAACTTATGCGAACAGGCGAATTTAACTTCGCCCATCAAATGCGTTTAATTATGCAAAAGGACTAATTTTGTTCCGATATTTAACGTTGAACAATTTTTATTAATCCTTTATTCTCTTGATAGTTTAACATCGCAGAGGAATCGATATGAGAGATCTTCTTACGAGAATTGTTAACCTAGCGAAAGAAAAGTTTGATGCTGAGTATGCCGAGGCACGTGCGCAAAAATTGTTTAAAACCATGCTTACCATAAAAGAGGAAAAGGTCGAAGCTGCAAGAGAGGGTGTTGAAACAGGCGTTGCCATAAGGGTTCTTGTTGATGGGGCCTGGGGCTTTGCATCTGTTGGAGCTACTAAAACCGAGCTTTTGTTCGACTCCCTTTCAGATGCCTGTAAAATGGCTAAAGCCGCCAGTTTAAAACTTAAGCATCCCATAAAACTTGTGGAATACAAATCCTTTGAAGATAAAGTTAAAGTGAAACCACGCAAGAACCCCGCCCAATTTTTAATCGAGGATAAGATAACAACAACTTCTACCATTGCAAAAACAGTGTTGGGTTTTGATAGGCGCATCAAAAGCTGCACCATAGACTACTTAGACATTTTTGGGACAAACTATTTTGTGAACAGTGAAGGCACATGCATAGAGCAGGACAAGTTATATGTTTGGTCAAGAATAACAGCCGCAGCTAGGGAAGCAAACGTTTTAACCTTCAGCCGTGAAGAGGTGGGTTCAACAGCAGGCTACGAAATTTTTGATGTGGAGACGCCTGAAATTTTGGGGGAAAGACTTGCCAAAAGGGCCGTAGAGCAGTTGAGGGCTAAGCTCCCTAAGGGCGGAAGATTTGAGGCCGTGTTGGGTCCAAATGTTGTCGGCGTTTTTGTCCATGAGGCCTTCGGCCACTTGGCCGAAGCGGATCTGACACTTTCGGGTTCTGTTCTAATTGATAAGCTTGGCAAAAAGATGGCATCTGAAGTTGTTGAAATTTATGATGATGGAACCATAGATGGTGCTTTTGGGTCCTTCAAGTATGATGATGAAGGAGTTCCAGCGCAAAGGACGTTGCTAGTAAAAGGCGGGGTTGTTGTTGGACTTATGCATAACCGTGAAACTGCAAGCAAATTTAATGTAGAGCCCACAGGCAATGCAAGAGCTGAAGACTTTCGTGTTGAACCCATAATCCGTATGCGTAATACGTTCATGGCGCCGCAGGATTACACTTTTGAGGAATTGATTGAGGATATAAAGTTTGGATATTATTTCAAAAGTTTTAGGGGTGGTCAGGCAAACTTAGATGGAACTTTTCAGGTGGGCGTTCAGGAAGCTTATGAAATAGTTAGAGGAGAGATTGCGGATCCGGTGCGAAATGCCTCTATAAGCGGGAATACCCTTGAGACGCTTCATAAAGTGGATGCTGTGGGGAAGGACTTTGAGCTTTGGCCCGGTAGATGCGGGAAAGGCCAGACGGCCTTCATATGTGACGGTGGCCCCCACATAAGAGTAAAGGAGGTGCTTGTAGGTGGAATTGCCTAGGGAAGAAGACATTATAAACTTGGCTGAAAGTTCTGTTAATTCCGCGTTAAAGGAGGGAGCCGATGAAGCGGAAGTTTTCATTTATCACGGTGTCGCTAGAACCGTGGCTATTGAAAGGGGTCAAATTGAAAAAGTCTCCAGGCTAATTGACTTCGGTGTCGGCATTAGAGCCGTAGTCAATAAAAGCCTAGGTTTCGCTTACACAAACTTGTTGGGTGGTGAAAGCTCCGTTGAAAATGCTGTTTCTAAGGCTGTAAAATCGGCAAAGGCCAGTAAATCTGACCCAGAATGGCCAGGTTTTCCTACCAGAAGACCATTATCAAGTGTTGAGGGAATTTTCGACAAGGATGTTTTGAATGTTTCCTCTGAGGATCTAGTGAAAATGGCTTCTGCTATGCTTGAAGGCGCCGAAAGGGTGGACAAACGTGTCTTTCCTGTGGAGGGTGGTGTGGGTGCATCTTACATTTGTCGGGCCATTGCAAACTCGTATGGTGTTTCAGCGTTTGATTATGGAACAGTCATGGAGTGCAGTTTGGCTGCTATTGCCAGAGAGAACGACAACGTTACCCCAATATGTTTTGAATTTGATATGGGCAGATCATGTAAAGTTGATCCAGAATCTATTGGGAAGGCAACTGCTAGGATTGCTGTTTTATCACTAAAAGCCAAGAGGGTGGAAACGAAGCAGATGAAGGTAATTTTAGCCCATTTCGCTCTTCAACAGCTTCTATCTTACACGTTATTGAATGCCATTAAGGCGGATTACGTTCAGAGGAATCAATCCGCCCTCCAGGGAAAGATTGGAGAGAAAATAGCCTCAGAAATTGTCACGGCATACGATGACGGATTATTAAGGGGCGGTCTCCATACATGGAGGTTTGACGGAGAGGGTGTTCCTCAGCAAAAAACTCTAATAATAGAAAGGGGGATCCTCCGCGGCTTTATTTATGATAACTACACGGCTAAAAAAGAGAATAA
>CAZAPQ010000046.1:0-2103 GCA_964487415.1 uncultured Candidatus Bathyarchaeia archaeon
GGCACTATAGCTTTGGATGAGCCTAAGCAGTCCACGATCTCTCAGGAACTCGGCATTAAAAGTGCTAAAGCAACTAAAACCCATAAAATCGGCGCTGTTAAGAAGTATCCAACAAATCTTGAGGACAACCTAGAACTCGTACATGATTTCTCAGCCAAGATAAGACATGCCAGAGAGGAGATGGGGCTCACGTATGAGGAACTGGGCAAGAGGATAAATGAGAAGGTTTCTGTTCTAAAGAAGGTTGAAACTGGCAAAATGGTTCCAGATAACAAGTTGGTAGCCAAACTAGAGCATGCGCTTAGAATTAAACTCCTTGCACCACGATTAGAGGAAAAAGGCAGAATTGATGTGCCAAATGCCTCTAAGTCGCCTAGCCGCGGTCTAACACTGGGAGATCTCATTCAATTAGATGAGGGAGAAACGGAGGAGAAAGCTTAACGAAGGCTATTATTGTCCAGCGAAGGAAACCTTCAGAAACATCAGCTATAGATGAGCTGAAAAGCCTCGCTGAATCAGCCGGTTATACGGTTGTAGGTAAAATAGAGCAGGTTAGGGCGCCGGATTCACGCTACCAAATAGGCTATGGGAAAATCATGGAACTCGCGGAACTTGTCAAAGAAACGGGCGCCCAGAAAATAATCTTCGACAATCTTCTAAAGCCGGTTCAGGCGTACAATATAGCCAAAATTACCGGCGTAGAGGCCGTAGATCGGTTCCAATTAATTCTTGAAATATTCGCGAGAAGGGCCTCAACAACAGAAGCCAAACTTCAGATTCAGCTGGCTAAACTCAAATATGAATTAGCCCACGCCAAGGAGAAAGTTAGGCTTGCGAAAATGGGTGAACAGCCAGGGTTTATGGGCCTCGGCGCCTACGAAGTTGATGTCTATTATGAAACTGTTAAAAGACAGATAGGAACCATAACTGAAAAGCTTAAGAAAATTCGGCGGAAACGCCTTTTGCACCGTGAAAGGAGAACGGAGCTCGGCTTCCCATCGATTTCTCTGGCTGGATACACAAATGCAGGAAAAAGCTCGCTTTTCAGTGCCCTTACCGACGAGGAGGTCCCAGTTGATAATATGCTTTTCACGACGCTGTCCACAACAACAAGGCTTGTAAGGTTTTCGGGCGGAAAGTTTCTATTAACGGACACTGTGGGTTTCATAGACCGCTTGCCCATCACCCTGATAGAGGCCTTCCGCTCAACATTAGAAGAGACCATTTACTCTGACACCATATTGCTTGTTGTTGATATAAGTGAACCTTTAGCCACAATAGAGAGGAAACTTTCAGTCTGTTTGGAGACTATTGACAATATAGGGGCATCCGGAGTGCCAATAATTACAGCTTTGAACAAAATAGACCTTATATCCGAAAAGGAGCTGGAGGAAAAAATGGAGAAAATTAAGGATAAAGCTCCTAGACCCGTGTATATTTCAGCGCTTTATAGAATTAACATTGAAAAACTGAAGGAAGAGATAAAGAACATGCTTAAGGACTACATTCAAGTCTCATGCTCGATTCCGTTGACAAATGAGGCTATGTCCTTTATTTCTTGGCTGCATGAGCGCGTGGACATCCAACGTATGGGCTACAATGGAGATGCTGCTCACATAACATTTGAGGCTGTACCCTGGTTTGCTGAAAAGCTGAAAAGCCACATTGAAGATTTAGGTGGTAAAATTGAAGACTTCAGACAAAAATTATGACCTTTTCCCAAGGGTTGTAGTACTGAGATGGGGACATAGACCAGCAAGGGATATACGCCTAACAACCCATGTGGCTTTAACCGCCCGGGCGCTTGGGGCCTCAGGCTTCATACTATCAGATGTATGCGATGAGAGGGTTAAAGCCAGCGTAGAGAAGGTTATTAAAACTTGGGGAGGGCCGTTCACGTTTGAAATGGGTATCCCATGGCAGAGGGTTGTTAAGGATTGGAGGGCGAAGGGCGGAATTGTTGTTCATCTCACAGCTTATGGAGAAAACATCCAGACAAGCGATGTACTGCATAGGATAAAAGCTTCAGGTAAGGATGTGCTGGTTATTGTTGGAAGCCAAAAAGTCCCTGGAAAATTTTTTTCGGAAAGCGTTTCAGACTTT
>CAZAPQ010000047.1:0-20245 GCA_964487415.1 uncultured Candidatus Bathyarchaeia archaeon
AAACTGCCTGCGAAGATTGTTTTGCCAGTGCCAGGATTTCCGCAGACAATTATTAGGCTGTCCTTCGGGAAGCCGCCGCTAATTAATGGATCTAGCCCGCTAATGCCCGTTTCCACCCTTTCAAGAGTCATCACTGTCAACACTCCTTTATTTTACCTCCAAGTTGCGTGAACCAAAGATTCTTCTCAGGATTTCGCGAAAACGTGTTTTTGACTCCTCGTTTTTATCACCCATAAGTTTTATCAAAGCTTCAGCGTCGTAACGTAAACCATATTTCCGGTTAATCCCATCAACCAATAATCTGACAAAAATCTCCGTTCCCGATCCAAACACCCGCTGTAATATGTTAAAAAAGGCCTGCGGGTTGTCCCAAAGCTCCTCATAGGGATCCTTACCGAGATTCGTTCTAAAATAGAATTCTACCACTTCGCAAACCGATGATCCCATGGAGGAGGCAATAACTTCCCGGAAGGTTTCCCTTAATTTATTTAGAATTACAACCCTCTCTTCCTCTTTAACGGGAATAAAATTCATTGAAAACCCACACAGCTGATTTAATTTTCCCTCTTCTCTGAAAATAAATTTTACTCAATGTTGATTCTCTCCGGCAGCGTTTAGCTGATTTTTCCGCTTTAAAAGAGGTCAGATTCCGAAATTATCAAAGAATATTATTATCCATTTTTCTCCACGTTTTTCAATATGCATGGTCACATCATCGCCTGGCTTTGTGGCTATTAGTTCGTTCCATTGTAGGGTTGGAATATCCTTTGGCGTAGCTTCAACCCATGAGTATGTTTGGTTGTCTAGGCGTAAAACTATATGGGTTGTCCCTTCCTCCACGTACTCGTACTTGCCTAGAACTTTAGCATTTAACTGGAGGTAGGTCACCACCCCGAAGAGTTTAATGAAGTCTTGCCGTGTTTTGCGCACCAGCTGCTCGCTTGTTAATCCTTCCCCATTCATTGTTATGGCTATTTTATTTGGTTCTGCAGCGTCAACTATTGCGAATCCGGCTAAATAGATGGTTTCATCTTTTTCTCCTGTGCCTTCTCGCCAGTAGATGGGCACGTACCATGCAAGTCTATATTGGTTTTCTGAAATCTCAACCGGATATAGTAGGGGCATCTCTGCATCATAGAAGCCTGTTGCCGGTTTCGGCAGTCTTCCCTCAACAAAGTCTTCGGCGCTTATGCCTGAAATGTAGTTGGCTTGTTTGAAATCATAAAAGAATATGCCGTTTCTTGTGGCCTTAAACACTCCTGAAAGGGTTCTTTTGTTTTCAACAGGGTTTACGCAGACGAGGGCTATCACATCCTTTGTTTCCGGGTCAACAATGTATCTTGTGTCTTCTGTCATTTCAAATCTTTCGCGGCTTGGCGGAATTATCCATAGAAAGCCTCCAGCCCAATAGTCGAAGCTCTCGCCTCTTCTGAAGCACCCCATCTCATTAATCATCTCTTCAAGCCATTCTTCATCATATATCTGTGTAATCCAGCCTGGGATATCAGCAAGCTTTTCCGCTTTACGGTAGAGGTTGCCCTGTGCATCGTAAACAATTGGTGTTTCATATCGCCTTATTAGGTCAAAGCCAACATGGTAGCGTGTCACAACATATACCATCTGATTTGTTGTAAAATCCCATGTGACATAGGCTATGCCATAGCTTCGCATCATATCATTTACATAGGAGCGGAAATGGATATTGTTAAGCCACCATAACGACTCTCCAACTGCGAACTCATTCTTTATTATTTTTGGAGGTATTGTTGGATCTGTTGCATCAACTATGACTAAGCCCTTGACATAGTTTTCCGCTATAACGTTTGTTGAGCCTATTATGGCTACCCAGACAAGTTCGCCGTCAGGAGTTTTTGTGATGTGGCATCCTAAAACTTGAGTGTTGCTTCCGAACTCTGACATGTGTCTCCTCGCTATTGATATGGCAAGCTCCTCGGTGACAAGACGCACCATGTTGTCTGGAATTGTCGTTTTAAACGGTATGCCGATTTCCGTTTGAATGAAACTGTTAAAGTAATAGGCATTTGCCACCCTTTGAAGTTGCCAAAAAACAATCATCGTTGAGGCTGCCAGTAAATATAATATGAAAAGAAGGCCTACTGTTTTTGCATTAAGTTTAAGCGAGAGTTTCCATTGAAAACGCTGGTGATAATAATTCCGTTCAGTATGCTTAAACTCTGCTGCTGGCTTAATTGAGAGGGCAGATTCAACAAGGGCGGCGAAAAGCCTGAGGAATATAAGCAAATACACGAAGACGCTTAAGGGTGGCTGCTCAAACTGAATTATGAAGAATAGAAGTAAGCCAATTAGGAGGGATACTACGCGCCCAGCATTTTTGAGGCCGTTCTTTCTCGGAGGGATTGGAATGTACCAGATGAAAGCCCATATGAAGAGGAAAATGAACAAGTTCAACCTTTCAGCCGCTCATATATCTTTTAAGCAAGATCATTTAAAGAGATTTTGATCATATTGCGCACCAAAAAGACATCCTGCACTCTCAACCGGGGCGAATCCTGTTTAAACTAACACACATGAATTGTGCTTGTTAAGCACCTATGATTAGGAAATTGTTTCAGTTTGTTCTGCTTTAAACCATTCTCTAATTTTTTCAACGAACCCTTCAACTTTCTGTTGATACTCGTTTGACCCGATCTCCTTTTCTCTAACCTCAAGGGTTGCAATGGGCGGTTTTGAAAGCGCTTCCATTTGGCTGAACGCCTGACCGCTTCTCGCTTTACATGTGGTGAAGAAGGCCACGTTTTTGATTTTGCCGCCATATATCGACAGGTAAGCCCTTACGGGAGATGAAAGCCTACCAACCCATACAGGTGAACCCACTATTACTAGGCGGTACCCTTCAACATTTTTTTGACTTGGCTGAATTTCCGCAGGCTTACACGCCATCGCCTCATATCCCGATCTCAAAAATCCAAAGACTCCCCGTCGTTCCCTCTTGTCTTTTATCTCCTCAAGGTCCGCATTCAGTTTCTCGGCAATCCGCTCCGCCACCAACTTCGTGTTCCCCGTTCTGGAATAGTAAATAACTAAGACGCTTGCAGAACCACCCTCCATCCATACACCTGCCTATCATAATTTAAGTAGAAGACCCAACCTATAAATTATTTAGCGCCTAATAAGAGAATCTATAGACCATAAGGTCCATAAATCCCCATTGCATTCGGCGACTTCCCACACGTTACTCACCAACCAAAAATAAGAATATAATAAGGTTATTTTCAAATTCTAGAGGGATGTCAATTTATGGTTTCTGGGAAGGCTCAAAAATTAGGACTAGGTGGTGACCTATGACTGCCATCGGCAGGCTGGACAGTTTTCCCTTTTTGCTATTTCTATGGTTGTTATATACATGTCATTGAAGTCGCATATCATAAGTTTACCCTTTAAGGGATGCCCCACATTAGCCAGAACCTTTATCGTCTCCATTGAAAGCATAGTCCCAACTATTCCGGGTGTAGGACTTAATATACCCCTAACCTCGCCGCTGATCAGACTTCTATCATCAATGTTTGGCAATACGCATTCTAGGCAGGGGGTTTCAGGCGTATGGAAAACCGAAAGGTTTCCCTCAATTCCCATAGCAGCCCCGAAAACATATGGAATCCCCAGCTTTATGCATGCACGATTCACAATGTAGCGGGTCCGCATGTTATCCAATCCATCAACAACGCAGTCCACGCCGTCAAGCAAACTTTCAGCATTATCCTCATTCAGCCTCTCCACGATAGCTTCAGCCTTCACTAGGGGATTCATTTCCATAAGCCGCTTGGCTGCAACCTCAGCCTTTGGTTTACCCAAATCATCAAGGGTGTAAAGAATCTGCCTATGAAGATTTTTAACCTCCACAGCATCGCTATCTATTAGGCGTAAGTATCCAACACCGGCCCGGGCCAGATAAGTCGACGAGACAGAGCCTAAGCCGCCAACGCCCACGATGGCCACTCTGGCCCTATCAAGCCTTTCCTGCCCCTTCCGGCCGAACTCCCTCATGACCAAATGTCGCCTATAATATTCTTCATAGGAGAAGGAGTTTCTACCTGTGGACATCAACATACCTCTTCAGCCTTAACTATTAACATTTTCAGCTTTAAATTTGCCCTTCCTTTGGAATTGCCTCTCAAAAATTTCCCTAACCCTCTGTATAGTGTCTGCCTCCTCGGGCGTTTTATCATCCCTTATGCGGGTTATCCTCGCAAACCTTAGGGCCATGCCGCACTTGTATTTTGGACTTTTCTGAATCTCATTGTAGGCAACCTCAACAACAACCCTTGGAACAACAGTTACACGTCTACCCTTTTCCTCAACAGCCAACTCCTTCAGACGTCTGGTCATATCAACTATTTCAGCGTCAGTTAAGCCCTTGAAGGTTTTTCCGACAACAAGGAACTCGCCGGTTTCAGCGTCCCTAGCAGCCAAATAGTAATCTGAAAGCCACTCATGCCTGCGGCCATAGCCATACTCAGCCGCCACAATAACCAAGTCTAACGGCTCAAGGGTAGGCTTAATCTTAAGCCAATGTCTACCGCGAACGCCGGGCGTATATTCGCTGTCAAGCCTCTTCGCAATGACACCTTCATGGCCGCTGTCCACAGCCCTTCTCAGGAACTCCTCAGCCTCTCCAACATCATCCGTGATAAGCTGTTCAGTGAGAGGTATGCCCCCAGCAACCTCAGCTAATATCCGCCTACGTTCCACATAAGGAAGCGAGACAAGGCTCCTGCCGTTAAGATATAAAATGTCGAAAAGGTATAGCCTTACAGGTATAGCCTCAGCAACAAGTTCAAGCCCGTGAACCCTTCTAAAACGCCTCATGAGATGCTGAAAGGGCATAGGCTGCCCCCTATCATCAACGGCTATAACCTCACCCTCGATGATAGCGTCCTCAGCCTTAATGTTACCCCGCACAGCCTCAACAACCTCTGTAAGATGCCTAGTCACATCCGTCAATCTTCTGCTAAAAATCCTCAAATCTAAACCCAGCTTATGAATCTGAACCCTTGCACCGTCAAGCTTATACTCAAAGGCTGTTCTCCCGCCATGCTCCTTAAGGGCTTCAGCCACATCAGCAGCCATCTGAGCCAACATCAGCTTAACAGGCCTAAAAACCCTAAAATCCGCCTCTAAAAGGGCCTCCTTGCCGCCGGACTTCGCCAACGCCGCCACTACACCCACATCGCCCAAAACCATGTTAGCCCTCTGAACAGCTTCTAAGGACACGTTAAAAGCCCTTGAAATGGCTTGCTCCATAAGGCCTTCGCTGAAACCGGTTCGCATTTCACCAATCAATATCCTAACAAGATACTTGACCTCCAATGGGGAAGCCAAACTTAGCAAAGCCTCAATTATACGCTCTTTCCTCTCCCTAGAGCCCTGCCCCTCAGCCTCAGCCACATCCTCAAAGCTTTTCCTAACCTCCAATATGGTTAAGGGCCTCTCAAGAAGCGTCAACTGGCGTTTTCCACGGAAAACCTCGAAAATCTCCATGGCAGCTGAGCCCACATCACCAGTCCTGCTAAAGGCCTTCATGAAAGCATCCCAACTGGCATTTGTTAGGCGCATTAAAATACTACTCAGGGTGGCCCAGCTTACCTCAAGGGTTTGCTGGCTATGTTTTGGCAAGGCTCGCCCAACAATCATTGAAACAGCTGGCTCAACCTCCATGAGCTCCAGGCTTTTCAGAAAGTCTGCGACAAGATTCACCATGGAAATCCGGCTTGACATACCCTCCAATTGCTGGCACAATTCAGCCAATAGCCTAAACTGAGTGGGCATAACTCCTCAGAATAATTATACTGCAGGGGATATTTAGGTTGTAAAGAAAAGGGAAGACAGCCTTAAAAGAGGGATGCCTCTAGTTTCGCTTTAACCTCTTTAATCTTCTTTTCAATTTCACCAAGTTTATCCTGCTCATTCAAGGCCCTATAGCAATCTTTGACATACTCTAGGGCGCTTAACCCGAACCTGTCAAAGCCCTTACTGAAGGATAGATCAGCGGACTTTAGAAAGTGCTCCACAGCCTTTGAGTAATCCTTCAACATGAAAGCACATTCGCCAGCCTTATAATACGAATAGGCAGAATCAAAGTAGTTGTTCAGCTTTCTGTATAGTTCAGCGGCTACTAGAAACTTTTCAATAGCCTCCGCATATTTACCCATCTCGTAGAGGGTGTTTCCCTCCTTATGCAGCTTAACAGGGTCCTGTTTTTCCTCAGCCATACCATTCACTCCAACTTGATGCATGTAACAGTACAAACAAGAATTTAGACTTTCCTAATTTAAAGATAGGGGGCATATATTCAAATTAAGATTGTCAGAAAGATATTTAGTATAAAAATAACATCAATATGAGAGAGCAAGCGTTAGCTGGATGAAATTTATGGTAGCCGACATAGAAGTGCTGAAGGCTATAGCCAAGTTCTTGGAAGAAGGAAAAAGGGCAGCTTTATGCACCGTCATCGAAAAGAAAGGATCAGGCCCGAGGGATGTTGGGGCTAAAATGGCGGTAAGCGAGGATGGTGAGATTGTCGGAACAATAGGAGGCGGCGATCTTGAAAGATTCCTAGTAGGTGAAGCCCTGAAAGCTATGAAAGAGGGGAAGCCAAAAAAGGTTGTTTTCTCCCTCGGCGGTAAAGGGGAAGGAGAAGAAATAATTAAAACAGGGTTAATATGCGGGGGTGAAATTACAGTGTTTATTGACGTGATGGAGCCAAAGCTAAGATTGATTTTAATAGGTGCAGGGCATGTAGCCTTGCCCCTTGCAAAAATCGCGGAAACATTAGGGTATAGGCTAACCGTAATAGATGATAACGATAAATTGGCAAATAGAGAACGCTTTCCCATGGCTGAGGAAATCATAACCGGCGACTTCAATCAGATACTGGATATGGTAAATATAGGTCCCAACGATTTTGTAGTTATCACCCACGGAGAACCTGAACATGATTATCTGGCACTAGAAAAAGCCATCAAAAGAAAACCAGCCTATATAGGATTGCTGGGCAGCAGGACAAAGGCAGCATCAATGATAAAAAGACTTAGAGATATGGGAGTCAGCGATGAAGACCTCAAGGTTTTACATGCACCTGTTGGATTGGATATTGGCGCTCAAACACCTGGGGAAATAGCAGTAAGCATCCTTGCAGAAATTATAAAGGAGAAAAGACAGCCACACATGTGATAAGCTACTAAATTAAGTAAAAGTCTACGCCGGAGTTTCCATGTGGACTAATAAAAGGTTCTCATACACCTCATTAAATGAGGCTTACCAGCTGATAAGAAGGGCAGTGGACAACATAAAACCTGAAACAGAAGAGATTTCAATTTTTCAAGCATATAGTCGCGTTTTAGCCGAGGACATAATATCTGAGATTAACATTCCACCCGCGGATATTTCCCATTTCGACGGCTATGCTATAAAATCCGAAGACACCGCCCACATAAATAAGGCGCCCTTAACTCTAAAGGTTATTGGGAGGAGTTTTCTAGACAGTGAATATCGAGGGGAAATCCACAGCGGTGAAGCTGTCTATGTTTCAACAGGCTGCGCTCTTCCAAAGGGTGCGGACGCCGTTATTCCCATAGAATCTGTCTTGGAGAAAGGGGACATCATCGAGATACGGCGCAGGGTAGGTAAATATGAAAACGTTACCCTAATGGGATCCGACTTCAAAAAGGGAGAGGTTGTCCTAAAAAGGGGACAAATTCTACGAGCACAGGACATCAAACTCCTTGCTGATATGAAAAGGTGGCATGTGAAGGTTTTCAGGAAACCAAAAGTTGCAATTATATCCATAGGCAACGAGTTAACAAATAAGATTGAGGAGACGGATGTTAAAAAGTTCAACAGCCACGGTTTAACGCTGTCGATACTGGTTGAAGAGGCTGGTGCAACACCACTAGACATGGGAGTGTTTCCAGACGACAAATTAAGCATTCTAAATGCCCTCAAGAAGGGGCTGGAAAGGGCGGACATCATAGCAACTGTTGGAGGAGCCTCTGTTGGATATAAGGATCTAACATGGGAAACCGTTAAGGAATTTGGATCAGAAGTTGTGCTGCGCGGCATCAAAGTACAACCTGGCAGGGTGACAAGCATGGCTCTTGCCAGCCATAGACCCATCGTGATGCTGCCAGGCCACATTCAATCCATGCTTGTAGGCTTTTACTTTGTCCTTCTACCAATAATAAACCACATGCAAGGTCTTCCACTATCATATGCAGCCATAACCATAAGGGCCATGGTTTCCCAAGACATTCCTGTTAAGGAATTCAAGCCCTTCAAAAGGGTTAGATTCGTGAAATTAATAGAGAAGGGCGAAGAGTGCATCGCAGAACCATTATTGGGAGACTCATCATTGTTAAGTATAGTCACGAAGGCAGATGGCTTCATTATAATTGGGGAAGGAAAGGAATTGGTGAAGAAGGGTGAACTAGTCAAAGTGCATCTTGTTAAGGGTCTTTCCCGACTGTTCGCCCCTAGGCCGGGAGACTAAATTGATCTGTATAATTGTGCTTGCAGCAGGGTTCTCATCTAGATTCGGTAAAAACAAGCTCCTTGAAAAGATAAACGGCCAAACCTTAATTGAAAAGGTTGTGAAGAGCGCCGTTTCCTCAAAGGCTGATGAGACCATAGTTGTTGTTGGCTATGAAGCTGAAAAAATCATGGAAGTGCTTAAAGGCGTAAACTGCAAAATTGTATTTAATAAAGATTTTAGAACTGGTCAAAGTTCCTCTGTTAAAGCTGGTGTTAGCTCAGTAAGGGGCTACGCGGACGCCGTGCTGATACATCCCGGAGATGTGGCGCTAATAACCCCCAAAGCCATTGACATGGTTATTAAGGATTATAAAAAATTCAGAAGCCCCATAACGGTGGCAGGATATAAAGGCCGCGCAGGCCATCCCATACTTTTTGATAGATCCCTCTTTGACGAGTTGATGGAAATAAATGAGGAAACTTATGGACTGAAAGCAGTTGTGAATAGGCATAGGGATACTGTAAGAATTGTTGATGTAGGATCGGAGGAGGTCCTCATAGACATCGATACTAGGGAGGATTTTGAGAAATACATGGGCAAGAAATCGGACTAGAAGGATGCAAGGCAGAGTCTCTCGAGGTTAAACTCGTAAGCAGCTGAGGCTATTGTAACACCGTAAAAAATCAGCTTTTTACCTTTGGATAGAGCCAATATTTCATCTACTGAGCCATTAACGATTGTAGAGCCGGTCGCTAGCACAACATCGCACCATGCAATGGCACTTTTGTTTTCCTTATAAGACTCAATGAACACTCCCCGCTTAAATTGTCCTATATTAAGCGGATCCATGTCTGTTACCCTGAAGCTTTCAAAGGTTTTTAAAATATTGTATGCAATGGCCGGTTGGAAGCCTATCATGAGAATCTTTGTTTCAGGCGGAAACCTGGCTTTAAGGTATTCCACGATTTTTGCACCACATAGTTCAGGCTTCTCGTCTCTGCAGTGCACCGTACCATCAACCAGCTTAAGATATTTATACGTTGCATTTATCGTCGCCACAAGTAAAGCCCTGTTTGCATTGTTTATAAGCGGAATAGAATATACTGATTCCAGACTTCCTTCATAATTTAAAGGCTCATCGGTGAATGCTTGGCCAAAGGCACCCTTAAACTCCGCCTCAACTATCACCTCATGCCCCTTCAGCAAGGGAAAATCCTTTTGATGGGGAGACCCTAAGGCCTCTCTTGGCTTAATTCGCCTAACATAAATTTTCTCATGTTCCAATTTTTTCCCAAGAACCCCATTCCACCATTTATCCCTCAAAGCCTCGAGAAGCATTAGAAACTTATCCCCTCATGAAAGGGCATAACCTCTATGTGCCTAATGGGGACCTTAACGTATACCGGACTCCCCATTTTCGGCTCAAAGGATATTTCGCTTTTGGAGCATATGCATGATAGTTCAAGATTTCCCAGGGACACCGTAACCTTATACGAAGTGTTATCCGCCACAACATTCCTAATTACCCCCTTAAAGACGTTAACTTTGTCCTTGAACCCCTTCTCGGATAGCATCACCTTCTCTCTGGGAATAACAAGCCGTGTAATGTAATCGCCATCAAAAAGAACTAAAAATTTAACGCCTGAACATTCTGCCTCGGCTATGCCTTCATGTATTTGTCTGAAGTTATTACAAAATAGAATGTTTGGGCTTCCGAAGACTTCCCTCACCATAGGATCCGCATTATGGATTAGTATACTTTCAATTGAGCCTGTGCTAATTATCCTGCCGCCGACCAAAACCGCAACCCTGTCGGCAAGCTCCTCAGCATCTTCCAGATTGTTGGTTACAAATATTGTTGTTAAATTCAGTCTCCTCTGTACCGATTTTAACTCAGCCCTCAAACGCTTCCTCAGGGAATCATCAAGGTTGCTGAAGGGCTCATCCATTAAAAGGACCGTGGGCTCCAGAACAATTGCCCTAGCTATGGCAACCCTCTGCCGTTCACCCCCACTCAACCTTAATGGATAACTTTCAGCCAAATGTTTAATTCCCAGCATATCCATCACAGCATTAACCTTCTCTTTCACCTCTTTAGAAGCAACTCTCCTAACTCGAAGACCAAAGGCTATGTTATCCTTAACATTCAAGTGATTGAAAAGGGCTAAATCTTGAGGCACATAGCCTATATTCCTGGCATGCGGAGGAACACCATTCATCAGAACACCATCAAAGAACACCGATCCCCTATAATCTGTCAGACCAGCAATAACATTGAGCATTGTAGTTTTACCCGCGCCTGACGGACCAATCACAACCATTAATTCACCGTTGTCTACTTCAAGGTTCAGATTCCTTAACGCATAATTTGAGATATTTTGAAGTTTTATGCTAGGCATTCAGGTAACCCCACTTCCTTAAAATTTTAACCTCAATTTTCTCAAACAGAACTTGAAAGGCATAATTAGAAGCTGCCAACAGCAGCACAACTGCAAGAATAATGTCCACCCGCAATATTGTCTGAGCCTCAATGGCAAGCAAGCCTAAGCCTGAAGATAATGCCACCATTTCAGTGACAAAGCATGATCTCCAAGCCATGCCCATCTCAACCTTCAGTCCAGACATTACTGAGGGAAGAATTTGCGGCAAAAGTACTCGAAACGTTAAGTCAAAATCTCCACATCCAAGCGTCCTAGCTACATTTATAATGCTTGGATTAAGACCTCGAACACTAGCAGACACAACGTATACAAGCGGGGAAAAACTGCACATGAAAATTACCGCAATAGGCAGTACTTCATTCAATCCTATCCAAATTATGAATAAGGGGATCCAAGCAACAGCTGGCACGGCATATGCCAAAGCTACTACCGGGAAAAATGCCCTGTAACTTCTTTCATGGTATGCTATTGCAAGTCCTGTCAATATGCCTAAACTTGAACCCAGCCCAAAACCAACTAAAACCCTCACTAAAGTTGCAAAGTAATTCAAACCAAGCCTGCCGGAAACAGCCAAACTATAAAGGGCGCTCAAGGTTTCGCTGAAGGATGGAAAAAGGTAGCTGGGCACAATTTTAAGTTCGCCGATAAGTTCCCATAAAATGAAAATTGCCGCCAAGGAGATTAATTCAATTTTTATGTACTTGTCAAAAACCGATTGCATTCACATTCTAGCCCCTGCACCCAGTGCTTGGGAAAGCAGAGCAGGGTCAACGATTTCACGTATATCCAACGGCTTCTCGAGCACTCCATATTTAACTATCAAATCCACGTATCTTTTAAAAGAGTCAACGTCAATTTCATTTTGGTAGCTCAGCCAACTCATAGACTCATAAGCATCTTCAAGGCTTATTCCAAGCCTATTGGCAACCACGGCTGCTGATCCCACCAAATCCCCATTAATCATTAAAGTGGCCTTAACCGTAGCCCTTATCAGCTTAGAAACAAGTTCTGGGCTTCTTTCAAGCAGCTCCCTTCTGACCACTAGAACACTTCCAGGCATTTCTGGCCATATATCTTGGCTTCTTAACAGAACCGTGCAGTTACCGTGTTCGGCTGCCAAAGTGACATAATGTTCTGGTAAAGAAGCCGCATCTATTTGGCATGTTATCAGGGCATTCACTGCCTCTGAGGGCTTCATCTGCCTTATCTCCTTAGGTTCTAAATGATATTTTTCAAGCGCCAGCTTAAGCAACAGGTATGTTGAGCTACCCTTCCCAGAGCAGGCAACTACGCTTCCATTAAGCTGATTAATGCTGGTTAAACCCGGCCTAACGACAATTGCGTAACCATGCAGATGCGTTTGGGCAACAATCACTATGGGGACACCCCTCGCATATGCCATTATGGCCGGCCCTAAACAGGCCCATGCAACTTTGATGTCCCCCCTAGTCAAAGCAGCTGCAAGTTCAAGACCAGTAGCAAAGGTTTCGATGGCTGTTATGTTCAAACCCTCATCTCTAAAAAATCCCTTATCCAAGGCTATCCAAGCTGCCGCTGCATGACAATTAAACTCCACAGCCATTGCCACATTCTCAGACTTAGCCTTAAACATGTAAGGAGTGATAAGAAAGGTTAAACCCGCCAACGAAGCTAAGAGAACACTTATCATCAGGGCTAAACTTTTAGCTATTCTCATACGCTCTCTTCCACATGGAATTAAACAGTATTACTTTGATTACAATTAAAGATTTATGTAATCAATATTGTTTACTAGATGTATACCTCTATGTTTCCATCCCTATAAAGCATGACGCTAAAAGGCTTAATGACCCGCGTCCCTTCAATACAATTTCCTGCTTTAAACCGTATCTCATCATATATCCTTGTGAAGTTTACCTTCAACTTGATCCCAAGCTTATCTCCCGCTTTAACCACAATACCAGGAACATCCACAAGATGAGTGCCAGGTTCGATCTTAATTTCAGCCAAAGAAATTAAAGATTTGTAGGCATGAAGGGTTTCTTCAGCCAATTTAATGTTTCTCCGAGCGCGTCTCTCGATGATGGTTATGTTCTCCCGCGTTGTCCCAAGCATGTCTGCAATTTCAGAGTGGGATAAACCTTCTTGAATCCGAAGTTGCAACACCCTAAATTGTAAATCTGTCAGGAGACCATGTTTTTTAGGCATAATAATCCACAATATTAACGGTTGATGTTAAACCTTTATACCTTTAGTCTCTTGCACGTTTATTAACACCCAAGATTTTAAAATTAAATTCGAACCTTACTCAGAGATGAATGTCTCACAGAATATAAAACTAGGACGCTTTAATGTTTCTTAGGATAGCAGGACCCTTTTTACAAGCGCTTTTGCTATTTCAACCTTGTATGCATTCATGCCAAGGGGTACCGCACCCTCGACAGCAGCGTCCGCCGCCTTCTCTGCCACCGCAACATCGATGACTTTGCCTTTAATCATTTGCTCCGCCTTCTCCGCCCTTATAGGTGTGGGAGCAATGGCTCCAAGCACTATTCTGGCATCTTTGCATACTTCACCGTCCATGTCTATAACTGAGGCAATGCTGACTATTGGAAAGTCGATGGCTTCCCGCAATCTAAACTTGAGATAAACCTGTTTGGCAGTACTTGATGGCTGGGGTATCTGAATCTCCGTTACAACTTCATCTGGTTTAAGGATGTTCCTTAATGAACTGAAGAACTCTTCAGCATGGATTATTCTATTTCCTGTCGACCCTGCAACTTTAATTTTTGCGTTTAAGGCTACAAGGGCTATCGCAATGTCTGAAGCGTTGACAGCTACGCAGCCCTTATAGCCTCCGAATATAGAATGGTAACGGTTCTCACCCATTAGCGCGTAGCATTTTTTGCCACCCTTCAAATAACATTGGATTCTCCCGCCTATATTATGGGGATACCTATAGTACCAACAGCGTACGTCTTGGCATATGTTTCCGCCGATGGTGCCCATGTTTCGAATCTGCGGAGTGGCCACAGAATTGGCAGCATCCGCTAGAAGCCTATATTTTCCCTTAATGATTGGCGATTCACCAATCTCCTCTAGCTTAGTTAACGCCCCTATTTTAAGACCTTCAGCATCCTCTATAACGTAATCAAGATTCGGAACAGTCTTGATGTTTATTATGATTTCAGGATATTCTGGAAGTATTTCAGCTTTAAGCACGGGGATTAGATCCGTGCCGCCCGCTATAACTCGAGCCTTTCCTCCATACATTTTTAGTAACTGAATTACTTCTTCAACGCTTTTTGCATTAACATGATGGAAGGGTTTCATTTTCAATACATCCTCACACCTTGCCTAATGCCCTTAGAATTCTGTTTGGTGTTGCGGGATAAGTGAAGAACCATTTACCTATAGCATTTGATATTGCCATAAGTACAGCTGGCGGTCCAGGGGATGTTGCTATTTCACCAACTCCTACCGCTCCAAACCTGTGGCTGGGGAATGGTGTTTCCAGAACCACATTATGTAGTTCTGGAAGATCTGAGAACACCCGCCACTTATAATCGATAAGGTTCGCGGTAAGTATTCGACCCGTAGACTTATCTAAGATCGTTTCTTCAAATAGGGCTGTGTCAATTCCAGCGGATCCAAGACACCCGTTAAGCTGATTCTCAAGGCTCGGCGGATCAATAATCTGTCCAACATCCGTTGCATTAACAACACGGAGCAGTCTAGCGAAACCGGTTTCAGTATCAACTTCAACCTCCACGAAAGTCATTAGGAAATTATTTAATGAGAAGTCTGACTCGAATCGCCCATAGCCGATGATAGTGCGAGTAACACCCATGGCTTTTCTCCAGGTTATTTGTCTATTCGGGTCATCCTTAACGTATATCATTCCATCGTAGGTTTCAAGATTTCCCGGATCGGTGTTAAGTTGTCTCGAAGCCATTTCGAAGAGCTTCCGTTTGGCATCTTCAGCCGCATTTATAACCGCGCTACCTATGGCATATGTACCCCTCGACCCAACAAGCCCGAACTCATATGGATTTATGTTTGAGTCTGGAGGTGAGATGCGAACATTTTCCAGCGGAATTTGCAGCACTTCAGCAACCATCTTACAAAGGTTGCTTCTCTGCCCCCCACCTTGCTCGGGCACAGCTACAAACAACGTTACAGTTTGATCCGGCTCTATATGGACATGTGCCTCAGCAACATCTTCGCCTACATCAGCGTTTCCATGCACTCCAACGCCTACCCCAACTCTTTTTGAACCATTAACCGCTGTGGGTTTGAGCCAGCCCTTCCATTTTTCCTTCCACCCGAAAACCTGAGCGCCTTTATCGATTGCCTTTGTAAAGTCCGGCACCCTTGATGTATACCATTCACCATCACGCCAGAAGTATCCTTCACCGGATTTTATGACGTTCTTTTTAAAGAACTCAACGGGGTCAATGTCCAATTTCGCCATTGTCTGATATAAAAGTGGCAGAAATGCTGCCTCCAATTCCTGACCGCCAAAGCCCCTTATCCAGCCTGAGTTACACCTGTTTGTAAACACCAGCTTGGGTTTAAAATTCCAGTTTTTACATCTCAAAATCAATTGAATTTCGCCGAGCCCCACGGCAATTTGTGCTTGGCCCACGGCATTATAGTAGCCCGTATTAAGCAACCATTCACCCTTTACAGCTGTAACGGATCCATCTTTCTTCATTCCAATCTTAGCGTGAACTACGGACTCGAGCCTCAATGTGAAAGCCGTAAGGTGTTCCTCTTTAGTATAACATAGTTTAACAGGCCTGCCGGCTGCCTTAGCAAGCACTATTGCTTGAAGGGCCAGCGGCAGAATTGTGCCCTTTGACCCGTAACTCCCGCCGCATTGGCAGCCATGAACGATAACATTAACCTTTCTCTTCATTAAGTAATAGAGACTAACCTCGTCGATGTAGATACCTTGTGAAGGAAGCCAAACATGCACAGTGTTGGGGCTTTCCCACATGGCTAAAGCGCCGGGAGGTTCAGGGGGCAAGGGATTGGGGAACTTGTCATACCTAAATGTCCCTTCAAATACTACATCTGCCTCCTCGAAGCCCTTCTCCACGTCACCCATAATAAGTTCCTGTAAGCCGCCTGGTATACGTGAACTGCCAAACCATGGCACACCTAATGGGCAGATGTTATTTGGAAACTCATCGTATAATTGTGGGGCGTCGGGCTTCAGAGCCTCCTCAATATCATACACGGCAGGCAGCACTTCATATTCGACATCAATAAGGTCTAGGGCTTGAAGGGCTACTTCCTCTGTTTCAGCTGCAACAAGCGCCACGGCATCCCCTACGAAGCGAACTTTCCTATCTAAGACACGTAAATGAATGGGCATCCCAACCTTCCACTCTGGGACATCCTTATAAGTAAGTACAGCCTTTACGCCTGGCAACTTCTTTGCTTCTTCAGTGTTGATACTTTTGATAATTGCGTGGGGATGCGGACTTCTCAGTACTTTACCTATAAGCATTCCAGGCAGTTTAACATCATTAACATATTTTGCCCTACCAGTAACAATGTCCACAGCATCTTTTCGAGGAGTTGGTACTCCAATATACCTATACTTTGCCATGCTTCTCGTTTCCCCTTTTAATAACATCAACAACGGCCTTTAAGACATGATAATGGCTTATACACCTACAATAATGCCCTGCCAGGGCCCGTTTCACATCCTCTACTGCTGGATTGGGATTTTTATTTAATAAAGCCTTTAGGCTCATGATTATTCCCGGAGTGCAAAACCCGCATTGAAAGGCTGTATGGTTTACGAAAGCCTGCTGTATTGGATCCAGTTTTCCCGAAACAGGATCGCCAAGTCCCTCAATTGTCGTTATGCTCTTTCCATCACATTCGATAGTTAATATCAAACAGGACAGAACTGGTTTTCCATCCATAAGCACGGTGCAAGCCCCACAGGCTCCACTATCACATCCTATTTTCGTACCTGTAAGGCCTAGTTTTTCCCTAAGCGTATAGGCCAATGTATGCCAAGGATAAACATCTTTACCAACTAATAATTCGTAAGGTTCCCTATTAACAATCAGTTTTATAGTTGATGAAGGAACAGAAAACTCCTTTAATTTATTGGCAGCTCCGCCCGGTTTAGCCGCTTCATTAAGTTCTCTCTCATAATTCTTCATATATATCAACTAGTCGTGGAGAGTTCATATTATATTTAGAGGACGATATAAGTTTATACATGTGCAAGAAAATGAATGTGATCAATCCTTCGCAACAAGGTTTTAAACATTATCTTGCTAAAGCCATCCATAAATGGTCAGATACAGGCCGTGGAAGCTGCACTTCTGCATGATTGCTGCATACAAGTACTCTGTTTTCGGGTTGGCTTAGAAATTCGCCTATAACTGAAACTTGAATGGCATTTCTTTCCAGAACATTGACAACTCTGTTTACGAAGTTCTCTTTAACTGCTATAAGCAAGGCTCCCGAACTTATTAATTGCAAAGGGTCAATATTGAAGAACCTGCAGATTTCAAGGGTTTCCTCGGCAATTAAGATTTTATCCTCGTAAATTCTAACGCCTACATTTGAGGCATCAGCCATTTCGTGAATGCCCCCTAAAACGCCACCCTCTGTTGGGTCATGCATCGCGCTTACCCCGCCGATCTTAAAAGCGAGAACACCCTCCTTTACAACGCCTATTTTCTCAAAGAATGTTCTTGCCGAATCTAAAAGCTTCCTGCTTACTCCACCCTTGCATAGGGCATCATAGCGCTCGGTTGCCAGTATAGCCGTCCCCTCAACCCCGGCGCTTTTAGTCAATAATAACTTATCTCCCGGTTTCGCGCCTCCCGCCGTGACATAATTTCCCCTCTCAGCGACACCCATAGCACATCCAATTACTATCGGGTGTGTAAGACCAGGAGTAACCTCACAGTGTCCCCCAATGATGCTTATGCCCAAACCCTTAGCAGCCTCGTCCATCTGGGAACAAATAACCTCTAAGGTTTGCTTATCAGCCTTTTCCGGCAGCAGGAGACAGGAAGCAAAATAGGCTGGCTGAACGCCAAAAGTCGCAATGTCATTGGCGTTAATGTGAACTGCAAGCCAACCAATGTGTTCAACGGCGCCCGTAATTGGATCCATAGAGACTATAATTGACTTGTCCCCGAGGTCTATAACAGCCCCGTCCAAACCAATACCTGGACCAAGGACGACTTCGCTTCGTTTTACGCCTAAGTTCTTGAAAACAACGGTCCTGAGAAGATCAGTTGAAATTTTTCCAAGGGGCAAATGCAAGGAGCATTCACCATGCTGCAGCTAGGAGAATTTTCCCCTAAGCTGGGGAAGCACCCGCCAAATTGCTTTGGATATAGGTAGCGCCACTATGGCACCTATCACCATCTGCCCAATGTTTATTGGAACCTCTGCTAATGCTACAGCCTCGATCCCGAATAGGGGATATATCAGGAGCCACTCATATAGGAAATAGCCGGTTACCATGCATAAACCGCCACTCACTACCGAGAAAATTAGCCAACCAAACTCTGGCTCCATAAATAGACCAGAGGCAATTATGACAAGTGCTGTTGCAGAGCCCAGCATAAGCCAAAAGGCTGTTGGAATATTCACATTAATTATGTTTGAACCAAGCGTAAGCTCCGCGGAGCCGCTGTAATAGGCGGAACCTATGTAACCAAGCAAACAACCCACAGTAATTCCAAGAAAGGCTGTTATTGTTCTCCAAGCAATTTTTGAACTGAACTTCGGATTTCTCCTGCTGAGCAGTCCAACAACGGCACCTTCACAAGCCTTCACGATAAGTGTTGCCGGGGCATAATGTGGATAGCCCAGTAGAAGATCAGCCAGCATAGAGCCAACTCCACCTGCAAAAGCCCCGACAAAAGGTCCGAAAAGGAGAGCGGATAGAAAAACCATGGATTCTCCTATGTTAAAGAAACCATGAGTTGCCGGAACATATATCGAAAAAACCATTGTCGCGGCACATACAAGCGCTGTGAATACAGCCGTTATTGCTAATATGAACGGTGAAGTTTCGGTGCGCATAATGATCTATAGTAAAGTTATAACTATACTATATGAGCTTTTCGCTAAAGCAACAGCTTAAGCTCATCAAGAGCTACTAAAACCCTTTTCCCACGCCCAGTTATCTTGAAAAGCCTTTTTCCGTCTTGCATGTACTCGGCAACTAATCCTCTTTCGGAAAGCTTATTTAAATGCTGATATACAGCAGCCCTTGTCATAACTTTTCCAAGTCTTCTCCATAAATCGTAGCCGTATGTATCACCCTCGCTTAGAATCCTCAGAATCTTTTCCTTTGTACTTAAATCTAAACCCATAATAGTCGTTTTTCTCTTCTTCGTCAACGCTTGAAGCACGTCTGTGGCCTTAAGCCCGCTTCCGGTTATCAGACATACAACTTTTTCGTCTTCCCCTATTATTCGCTGGTTAACAAGTTTTTTTAGCGCCGCATATGTTGCTGCGCTTGCTGGCTCAGCGAAAACCCCCTCTAGTTTCGCTAGATCCCGCTCAGCCAAAAAGATTTCTTCATCAGAAACGGAAACCGCAATTCCCCTCGATTTTCTAATAGCCTCTAATGCTAAGCTTCCATAAGATGGATTTCTAACAAGTATGGCAAGGGCATGGGTTGAAGGCTTCAAAGCAGGAACAGGTTCCGACAAGTTCTGCATATAGGCATTAACTATAGGAGCGCAACCCTCAGCTTGGACGCCCACCATCTTAGGCAAGGATTCAATCAAGCCAATTTTCTTTAACTCATTAAAGCCCTTCCAAATGCCATATAGGGTTCCACCGCTTCCAAGCGACACGATAAGCCAGTCTGGAACACCTAGCTGTTCAAAAACCTCAAAGGCTATGGTTTTAAGAGATTCTATAGCTAATGGATTCAACTCCACAGATCCCTGATACCAGCCTGTTTCTTTTGCAATTTCCTCAGCCCTTCTGAGTGCATCGTCCACGATTTCACCATACTCCTCAATCACCGCGTCATAGACAAACATTTGAGCCATCTTTCCCATGTCCACATTTTTCGGAACCACAACATAGCATGGTAAACCAGCCTTTGCACAGTAAGCAGCCAACGAAGCACCCATGTTTCCGTTTGTAGCACAAACTATGCCTTTATAATTGAGATCCAAAGCATTGGATACAAGGAGCGATGCGCATCTATCCCTAAAAGAATTTGTAGGGTTTCTGGTTTCATCCTTAAAGTATACGTGAGAAAGCCCCGTGTCCTTAGCTAACCGTCTAGCCCGATGAAGAGGGG
>CAZAPQ010000048.1:0-7842 GCA_964487415.1 uncultured Candidatus Bathyarchaeia archaeon
TGTATTAGGCGAAATTTATGCAGTCTTCTAAGCCTATACTCAACCTCTTCGCTGCTGAACTTTGAAAATTTTACAATTACTTCAAAGGGAACAAATTCGTGTTTTTCCATTCCCACTTCAATAACTTGTAGTATCCTAAAATCTTGGCTCTCTAGACTTCGAAAAACTTGAATGGCTACATCAGCTGACATGACAATATTCCATGCTTTAAGAGAATTAAAAGAAGTTTACCTTTATTGGTGTTTCTCCATGTTTAGGTTCTGTATCCACCGTAACTAACAAATAGAAACACGGCATAAAGGAATAAAAGTATTAATCCTTCTCTCCATCCTATCCTTTCACTAGATAAGAAATACCATAATAGCAGGCTAGTTATAAGCGAAAAAAGCACCACGTTTGTGAATGCCCTCATATGAATAATTAGCGGTGACCCTATAAGCGATGTGCCTAGAATTAGGGTTGTGTTAATAAAGTTGCTCCCAACAATGTTGCCGAGAGCTAGATCTAAATGTCCCTTCTGAGACGACTTCACACTATTGGCGAATTCCGGTAAGCTTGTTCCAAAGGCAATTATTGTGGAGCCTATAACCACTTCAGGTATCCCCACAGCTCTAGCAATGTAAACGGCTGAAACCACAATAAAGTACGCGCTTATCACAACGATAATTGCGCTTATAAAAGTTATAAGAACGTAAAAGTTAAGTCTTTCATGTTCTGCTCCGAGGGTTCCTTCCTCTCTTATACGCCTTGTTTTTGAGAGAAGATACGTATGATATATGAATATGGCGATTAGGATAACTCCTATGATTCTGCTGGCTTCCCCTACGTATATTAGCGCAAGGGGTATAGCTGAAGCCGCAAAAAGTCCAAAATACAGTGTTCCGGTTTCTTCTCTAGCAAGCATGGGCGCTACTTGTGAGCAGCTTGGATTTTTTAATGCTGTCAAGATGAAAGCGATGCCGAGGATGAGGCATATGTTTACTATACAGGAACCTAAAACATTTCCTATAGCGACTTCCACACTTCCTCCTGTTGTGGCGGCAAATATGGTGACGCTGAGCTCTGGCAATGTTGTGCCCATGGCCACCAATATAAAACCTATTGTGGTTTTTCCGAAGCCTGTTAAATCCGCAATTTTAACAGCGTTATTAATTACGAGGTCGCTTGCTTTGTCAAGGATTAGGATGGCTATCAAAAGAACCAATATATTGCCTAGCAGTCCAATCGTTTCCAGCAATGTGAGCGCATCCTGTTTTTGTTTAATCAGCTTTGAATTAAAATTAAAATGTTTTGCTCGTTATTTTTCGTTTAAGGATAAAACAGAAATTTTTGTTCGATATAAATAGAGAGGTATGGGTCAATTTGAAATATTTTTCTTAGGGACTGGTGGAGGAAGATTCACAACAATAACTCAAAAAAGGCGTACCGCCGGAATTCGAATGATTGGTGACCTTTTGAATTTGCATTTGGATCCAGGTCCTGGGGCTCTTGTTTACTCTATAGGCGAGGGTTTGGATCCTCAAAAAATCAACGCCATATTCGTATCCCACTGTCACCCTGATCATTACACGGACGCTGAAGTGCTGATTGAGGCTATGACCCGGGGTATGACTCGTAAGCGTGGCGTACTTGTTGCCTCTAAGAGCGTCTTAAGGGGTAGCGATATCTGTGAGCCGTCCATTTCGAAGTATCATCAGCAAATGCCCGAGCAAGTGATCGAAGCTGTCCCGAACTTTATGTTTAATCTTGGCAATGTAACAATTCATGTCACTGAAGCCAGACATACGGATCCGGATGCTGTTGGCTTTAGGTTTGAAACCAAAGAATTTGGCGATTTCGCCTACACGAGTGACACGGAATATTTTGAGGGAATAGGCAAGTACTACGAGGGTGTGAGGCTCCTTATACTTTGTGTTATGCGTCCATCTGAAAAACCCTGGAAGGGGCACATGACCACTGGTGACGCATTAAAAATTGTGGAGGAAACTCGCCCAGAGCATGTTATTTTAACCCATCTTGGCATGCAAATGATTTATCACGGCCCATCAAAGGAGGCGAAGCTTATTGAAGAGAAGACGGATGTGCCTACGGTGGCTGCCACTGATGGAATGCAAGTAACATTTGGAGAGACCATAAAAATTCTGAGTAAGAGTGTGAAAGCTCAAGGGGGGCTTGATAAATTCTTTTAAATTGGGGTCTGTATTAAATCCGTAGAGGTTTGGCTGGATGCGTCATGAGACTCGTGATTAGGCTTGGCGGTTCTGTTGTAGCTACACCTGTTAACACTCGCCTTATAGCCGAGTATACGGAGGTTTTTAAGAAACTGAAGGCTGCGGGTCACGAATTGGTTGTTGTTGTAGGAGGCGGGGAGTTAGCTAGAAATTTTATACAATATGGAAAGGATCTCGGCCTTAATGAGAGGGATCAAGATGATTTAGCGATTTCGGTCTCAAGGATTTTTGCTCAGCTTATTGCTAAAGCGCTTAGGCCGCTTAGTTGTGAGGTAACCCCTTTAAGCATCGAGAGCGCTGTTGAATGTTTGGAAAAGGGAAAAATTGTTGTTATGGGAGGCTTAAGGCCTGGGATGACAACAGACACTGTGGCAGCCCTGGTTGCTGAAAGGTTAAAGGCTGAAATGCTTGTGAAAGCTACAGATCAAGAGGGCATTTATGATAAGGATCCTAGAAAACATGCAGATGCTGTCAAACTTGAAAAGTTAAGTTTTGAGGATTTGTCGAAGGTTTTAGAAGAAAAAGTGCATAAAGCTGGAATCCATCAGATATTAGATCCAGAGGCTGTTAAGGTCCTAAAGGCCAGCCACGTAAAGGTTGCTGTTTTAAACGGATTTAAGCCCGAAAATATTTTCTTAGCCGTTGAAGGTAAGAATGTAGGAACTATTATAGAATAACAGCAATTTCATGTTATTTTAATAGAAAGGTTTATATCGTAAATGTGTGTTTGAAGGTTATCATATTCGATATCAATGGTGATATGATGTCTATTCCTCCCTTCAGACATTGGATGCGACACTTAGCTGCTGTTCCTAAGGGATTTTTACGTTACCAAGTTCTTGAACTGTTAAGCGAGAAACCTCTTTCAGGTTCAGAAATAATGAATGAAATTGAGAAGAGAACTGATGGACTTTGGAGACCTAGCCCAGGGTCTGTGTATCCCCTTTTGGCATGGCTTCAGGATAATGGCTACATAAGGGAATCTCCCAATAGTGAGAGTGGAATAAAACGTTATATGCTGACAGATAGCGGTAAACAGCTTCTAGAAGAGCAGAGGAAAATGAAGTCTAATTTTCGTTGTGGACGCAAGTTTTTTGCTCCACCTTTTTTAGGCACTCTATGGCTTCATCTTCCTGCCCAAAAAATTGGGGAATTGCGGAGGGCTTCATTACGACTTCTTAAAATATTTTTGGATCTTGGTATAGGCTTGGAGGAAAAATTCTCCGAAGAAGCTTTAAATGAGATTTTAAGCGTCCTGAATGACACTGCAGAGCGGCTTGAAAGGATAAATAAGAAGATTCGGGGTGAAGAGCGGAATGGCTGAGGAAGTCATCAAGGTTGAAGGGCTTACGAAAGTCTTCAACAAGAACCTCGTGGCAGTTGATCATGTAACCTTCAGCGTGAATGAAGGTGAGGTTTTCGGCTTTCTCGGCCCAAACGGGGCTGGAAAAACCACCACTATAAAAATGTTAACAACCACCTTGAAGCCAACGGAAGGCCGAGCTTCAGTTTTAGGCTATGACATTATCGATGAGGCAAACATGGTTAGAAAAGTTATAGGCGTTGTGCACCAAGAATACACGGCTGATGAAGACTTAACCGGATATGAGAACATAATGCTGTGTGCTGATCTCTATGGTATTCCGCGGGATGTCGCCAAAAAGCGTGCCCTTGAACTTTTAGAACTCGTTGAACTATCAGCCTTCAAGGATAAGAGGGTTGAAATTTACTCGGGCGGGATGCGTCGAAGGCTTGAACTCGCCTGTGGGCTGATTAACAGACCAAAAGTTCTATTCCTAGATGAGCCTACCTTAGGCTTGGATGTTCAAACAAGGACAGCCACTTGGGAATACATTAGACGTTTAAAGAAGGAGTACGGGATGACACTTTTCATGACAACCCATTACATGGAGGAGGCTGATGCACTCTGTGACCGCATCGCCATCATTGACCATGGAAAAATAGTTGTCAGCGGTTCTCCAAGTGAACTGAAAGACAGTTTAGGCGGCGACATCATAATAATAAGCATAAAGGAAAATGCCGATGTAACAAGTTTGATCCGCAGTGTTGAGCACGTTAAAGAAGTAACGAACATGGGAAACTCGTACTGGATTAAGGCCGAGCTAGGCGAGGTTACAGCACCTCTTATAATTGAGGCTTTAAGAAAGAAGGGTTACACTGTCACCAGGCTGTCACTCACAGAGCCAACGTTGAACGAAGTTTACATGGAATATACAGGCAGGTCGATGCGGGACACAGAAGAATCCAGGGAGACATTTAGAACTTATAGAATAACCTTAAGGAGGGCGAGGAAATGAGCAGCGCAAATCGATATCACCCTAGCCTTTTTAGAGGGTTATGGGCTTTAACCCTTAGAGAGCTTAAGAAGTGGCTGAAAGACCCTGTCATGCTCATGATGTTTGTTCTTCAGCCAATAATATGGATGGGCCTTCTAGGCAAATCAATGAATATAACTGCGCTGTTCTCGTCAAGCAACTTGGACAACCTAGCCATAGGCGACATTATAATATCTGGCTCCATGTTAAATCCTCCGATTAACGGGGCTATTGTCATCCCGGGAGCGTTAATTTCGCAGCAGCTCCAGCAAATGTTTTCAGATATAGGTGCAAGGGTCATGCAGAATACCTTTGGAGTAGCAGACTACTTCAGCTTTATGGCCATTGGTATGGTGTCTATGATCGTGGTGACTACAGCCATGTTTAGCGGCATGTCTATTGTGTGGGATAGGCGATTGGGCTTTCTAGACAAGGTGATTAGCACTCCAGTGCCTAGAGCTGCGATAATATTCTCAAAGGTTCTTAATGCAACGCTGCGGGCAATGTTTCAGGCAACAGTTATTCTGATACTCGCATATCTGTTGGGCCTTAAATTTAGCCCAACCTTTAGTCCACTTAACATGCTTGGATTTTATGCGGCTATACTACTGCTGGGAACAGGCCTTTCATCAGCGTTCCTTGCCCTTTCAATAAGATCCACAAGGATGGAAAGGCCCATGCAGATTGTAAACTTGATTATGATGCCTCTAATGTTTGCGAGTAACACTTTCTTCCCCACGGCTCTGATGCCGGATTGGCTGCGGGCTATAGCACGTGTAAACCCGTTAACATACTTAACGGACGCCCTAAGGCAGCTTACAATACTTTCGTTAGACCCATCAGCGTTAATAACAGACTTAATTTATCTAGGCGTTTTCGCAGTTGTGCTTTCAGTTATCGGCATTCTTCTCTCATGGAGATACTTAACAGAATAAGCTGCTAAAAGAATTGGTGTGGTTTGAAGATGATTTTAGAAGCATTAACTTCAATCCTAAGTTTAGAGAAAGTGAATTCTGTCGCTTTGGGTTATGGTAAGCCTAAACTTATGTACCCGAAGGCTGAAATTTAAAATGCTAAAAATAAAATATGACAATGGTTGTTTACTGGGCTAGAGGGCTTTAATTTGCCAAAAAGGCTTTACCCAAGTCAACCTGTTGTCGGTGTAGGCGCCATAATAATCTGTGATGGAAAACTTTTGATTGGAAAACGTAGGAGCGAGCCTGGAAAGGGGAAGTGGAGCGTTCCAGGGGGTCTTGTAGAGCTTGGCGAAAGCACTGAACAAGCGATTATTAGAGAAGTCAAGGAAGAAACAGGGTTGGATGTTTGTGATCCAGAGCTGGTTGACGTTGTCAACAGGATAATATTCGATGAAAAAGGTGCCATTAAATATCACTTCGTTATAATCGACTATTTTCTTAAACTCAAGGGTGGAGAACTAAGGGCTGCTGATGATGCGGAGGAGCTGAGATGGGTACCGCTTGAAGATCTGGAAAAATTTAATATAACGGATACCCTGCGGGATTTCCTCCATAGAAACATGGATAAACTTAAAAAACTAAACTCATGCTCCTAACGATTCTAAATCCTTAAAGAATAGTCTTGTTTCGCCCATGGTTTTTATGTCTAGGGCTTTAACCTTTACTACTATTGGGAAATCCTTTACGGCTGTTCCTAAAACTATGCAGTGTTGTGGGGGCAAGTCTCTTGCTATAGATTTTACTGTTTCAGCGTCTACACGAGCGGCTTTCGAAACTACCTCTAAGTCGCTTTCGTTTGTAAAGTTGAATAGGAAAATGTTGTCTGCTTGGCGGTAAATGCTCTCTTTTATTGTGTCAGGCTGGTTTGTTATGAATGTTGTGAATATGCCGAAGTGGCGCATGCGTGTTACAATGTCGTCCCAATATGTCTCCCTAAGGTATAGGTGGGCTTCCTCAGCGAAAAGGAAAACGGCTTTTAGCTTCCAGCTTGTTAGGAGTTCCACAAGCTTTCCCAGGACATACTCGACCACTATTTGCCTGTCAATAGCTGATGTGTTACGCAGGTTGATCACTATTGCCCCTCCTTCATCTCTAATCTTGAATAGGCATTTTTCAAGCAGATTTGCCTCCGCCATATTATCAGTAAAGAATCCGGAATTCAGCATTGCGTAATATCTTGAATAAAGTGCGTCCTTCACGTTTTGGTTGCAGTGCCAATTTCGTATGGCCTCTCCAAGCTCATGAAGCGTTAAGCTGTCTCTTTCCTTCAGAAAGTGCCAGATGCGCCTAAACTCTCTGGCTGAGGTTCCGGGTAGATAAAGTGCATGGATGAGGATGTCTAATATGACGTTGAGGTTTATCTGTTTCAGAACAACTTTAAAATTTTGTGCAGGCGTTAAGACATGGACCTTATCGTAATATGCATTTCTTTTATCGTCGGATGTAAGCCCTAGACCCCCATACTCGCCGTTCATGTCGAAAACAACTATTGGCGCCTTATACTGGAGTAGGCTTGTTATAATAAGCTTTGAAAGGTGGGACTTGCCTGTTCCCTTCTTTCCAGTTATGATGTTCAGTTTTCCATCGAGGGATGTGGCGTCTATAGTTAAGAGCGACTCTTTAGTTGTCCCTAAGATTATGGGGAAATTTCCATTAATCCTGGCAAGTTTAAGGAGGGTTGAAATAGGCAATTTTTTTATTGTTGACTGGGATCGGGATGGAAGCCATGAGCTGCTCGGACTTAAACTTTCGCCGTTCTCTACTGTTGCGCGGGTTTTGCCTTTTAGAAGCCTCGAATCCTGAAGGTATGTTATATGAGGTGCTATGTCAAGGGGATCTATGTCTTCGCCTCTTATGAACTCTCCTCCATCAGGTAGGCTCCGCAGAAGCTCCTCTAAAACTCCTGGAATATTGGCAAACTGCACGTCTATAACCTGCACCACTAAGGCTTTTTTGGCTTCATTGTCCTCCACAAGCAGATAGTCGCCTTTTTCCACATTTTCATCTGGGAAACTTAGAATCTCGACAACGTCGCCCTCTTTTCTATAAAGCTTCATTGCCGCTTTCTCCCTTGCCAAAAGGTCCGAAAAGAAGCCTATGCATGTCAGGCCTGTTCACTATCCGAAGACCGTACCTCTTCTGGATGAAATGTTGCATAGCAATCACCTCATTTGCTGTGAAGGTGCAGAGTATATGGGCTAGTCTAAGGGTTTCAGGATAACTTTGAGTTATTATGTCGTTTCCAAGCAGCCTTTCCACAGCCTCTATTCTCAGTTCGTGGGGAATTTCCTTGTCTAT
>CAZAPQ010000049.1:0-9782 GCA_964487415.1 uncultured Candidatus Bathyarchaeia archaeon
GAGGTTGATGGGCAATTGAAACAAATAACAATTTTAAGCGGGAAGGGTGGAACGGGCAAAACAACCATAACCGCAGCCTTCGCTGTTCTGGCGGAAAAAGCTGTGGTGGCAGACTGCGATGTTGATGCTCCAGACCTTCACATGCTTCTGCATCCAGAAATCCTCGAAACAAAAGAGTTTAGGGGTTCAAAAATAGCGGTAATCGACGAGACCAAATGTGTTAAATGCGGCGTCTGTAAGGAAAAATGCCGATTCGACGCCATAACCCAAAACTTCACAGTAGATCCCTTCTCATGTGAAGGATGCGGCGTCTGCACAATCGTCTGCCCGGTAAACGCTGTAACATTAACTGAAAAAATTTCGGGTTATGCCTACATCTCAAAGATAAAACATGGGTTTATGGCTCACGCCCTACTTAACCCCGGTGAATCAAACTCAGGAAAACTTGTAACGTTAGTTAGGCAGAATGCCAAACTACTGGCTGAAAAAGAGAGAAACAACCTCATAATTATTGACGGCCCACCTGGAATTGGCTGCCCAGTCATAGCCTCCGTAACAGGAGTAGATGCGGGTTTAGTAGTAACCGAACCTACAATGTCTGGGATTCATGACTTAGAAAGAGCATTAGGGCTCCTAAGACATTTCAATGTTAGACCCCTCGTATGTGTGAACATGTATGATGTAAACGAGGAGAACACCAATAAAATTTCTAGATTCTGTGAGGAAAATGGCGTGGAGGTTGTTGGCAGCATACCCTTCAATCCAGTGGTTACAGAGGCTATGGTCAACGGAAAAGCGATAATGGAATATTCTCCGGAATGCGACGTTGCAAAAGAGATAAAAGCCATATGGAGCAAGCTCTGCACAGAATTATCGTTAAGGTGACACGTTGAATAGTGTAGAAACGTTGCTTGAGGCTCCTAGATCAAATTCAACTAAAGCCAAAAAAGAGGGATTACAGCGAGGCCTTCTGGTCCTCATGTCTCCCTCCCGGCGGACCCTTGCCCAGCCTGTGAATACATTGCTGATGCTCCGCATCTTGGACGGTTGGCTGGCTTTGGACCTTGGGGACGCTATTATTTGCTCGCAGTTAGCGCATTGAAAAATTTATTGGCAGACTCAAACTTTTCACGGTTCCGGCGGTTTTCCGCCCTTTTCAAGCATCGCTCTCAGCTCTTTTATTCTTGCTTCTACTTCGCTGACTTCTTGTTCTATGCTTGCTTTTTCTTCCTCAAGTTCCCTCTTATAGTCTTCTAGGGCTTCTATTTCCTCTTTTATGGACTGCGGCGTGGGCGGTGTTGGCGGTGGATATGCCCACCACCGTCTTGGAAGCCAAGGAAACCTAGCGCAAACCCAAGGATTATAAGGGTAACTCCACAGCCATCTGCTGAATCCTCTGCCAAAACCGAAAAGCCATCCGGGTCTTTGCCATGGAGGCAAATAGCTGAAGGGTCCTCTTCCAGGCCACGGTCCAGACCATCCTCCGCCTCTACCTCTCCAGCCCCATGCCATGTTCTTTCACCTCAACCTATTTTGTGTTTATGCACATTTTTTAATTATGTGAAAAAGCACAAAAATATATAAATCTTACCATTACAAAACAAAACACATAAGCGAAGCGGATTGGGAGGGCGCGTAAATGCGGAAGGAAGGAGAGATCAGAAAATGGATTGAAACACTTGAAAAGGAAAGAGAAACCAAAGGCCCAATTCACAGAGCGGGAGAACATCGCAAGAAAGGCTATAAAACAAGCTTTGCTATGGGTCTTAGAGGAGGTTGACACTCCGCTCACATATTAGCAAAAATAATAAGGATGAAAACCGATGTGGAGACAAAGGTTTAGATATGGCAGAAGAGGAAGGCTCCCAAAACCAGTTATGTTGGGGGCAACGCCGCCAATCAACGGTTTCATTCCAAACCCTACTAGAAACATAGACCCAATATTACTGGAATTAGCTGAACTCGAAGCCTTCAGGCTAGTTGATTTGGAAGGACTATCACAAGAAGAAGCCGGGCGGAGAATGGGAGTCTCGAGAGGAACAATATGGCGTCTCGTCCAAAGGGCAAGGCGAAAAACAGCCCAAGCCCTAAGTGAGGGAAGGCCCATATACATTGTTCCACAAGGGACTGAAAGCAGTTCTCAACAATAATGCCCATTTCCCACCCTTAAAAATCATGGAAAATGTTAACCTTTATGGATGAAAATATTGACTAAAGGGAGCTACGCTTGGTTTTAAAAAGTCAACTGAGGACACATACTCTGCTGGGTTTGTTTCAGTTGTCAAAAATTAGGAGCTTTCCTTGGTTTTGATGCCAAGTAATGTTAGTGATTCCTTGCATCAACATCTCTGTACCATTTCTTTTTATCGCCTATTTTAGCCCTCAATTTCCAAGCTGGGGATTTAGGTTCGCTATCTATGGTTTCTAAAATCCCTTTGATTTTTGTTTCCACGTCCTTTCGGTCCTCCTCGCCTAAAACAACCAGTTTGGGCAGGAATTCCCTTATTTTGTTCAAGTTCATTGTAACTGTTCTCCATAGACCCCAGTCTCTTGCGCACAGTGTGGCGAGATATTTCACATTTATCGTTTCATTGTCGCAATTTCCAATATTATGCTCTCTGAGGAGCATAACCGTGTCAATGATGTCCTTTCCATCTAAATCCACGATTTGCAGTTTTTCCAGCAGGAGATCCACCAGGGATATGGTTGGGTAGTCAATCTCCAACCTTCCCTTCAAGTTGATGTCATGGCACATGTGAAGCTCGTCAAAGAAAACGTCGGAGTGAATGCCATTTTTCTCGTTGTTAAATATTCTCCTTGTTCCTCCACTGTATACGCGTACGACAAGGTTTTCACGGTAGCCTAAAGCCATAAAAAGATCTGATATTTTGTCAGCGTCTTTCCTGTAGGCAGCGAAGTCAAGATCACTTAATCCCCTATTAACCTTATATTCGATATGCTTAAATTTAGGGCAATGAACCCTGAACGCCACCGCCCCCAAAACTCTTAGGGTGACACCCCTATTCTCAGCCTCTTTCATGATGATATCCAATAGTTCAAGGAACATTCTTTCCTGTTCGATAAGATTATTTATCAAATTCTACCCCTCAACCCTCCAGAATTTCTCCAAACCATTACTTGAAAGCTCTATAACAAAGCCTCGAAGGATACCCTCACCATATTCAGAGCCGGGGTTGAATATCGGCACGCCATCAAGAACATCAGCTGCACATGCCTCATGAATATGCCCATGAAGCCCCATTAAGGGGTGGAATTTAATCTCAGCATCCCTCACGGCCTTGGATCCCACATGAATCATGTTAACATGGCCGCCTCTAATTACGGGTCTTAGATTCCTGTCAAGCTCAGGTGCAAGGTCAAGCCTTGTTCCATAAGGCGGGCAGTGAAAATTGAATATCGCTTTTTCGACGTTGGAAACCTTGGATATCAGCCTATCAATATCCTTCTTAAGCTTATCTTCAGAGCCCTCTCTGGGGGTATCCCAGGGTGTTGGATTCACATAATCGTAACTTATGATTTCGAAGCCCCCGTTGATCTCCACAACCCTGTCGAGGGGGTACACAATCCCATCGGACTCGTAGGACTTTATTACCTCATCAATCTCTGTAACATCATCATTTCCCGGCATAACTAAGACTGTGACTTCCTTTGTGTTGATTTTTTCAAGAAGAAGTTCAAGCCACTTTTCCATTCGCTCCAGAATTTTTTCAGTCATTAACCTCTCGACTTTTTCCGGGTTTTTCTTCAGTTCCTTAACTTCATCCCACGTGGTTCTAAAAGGGTATACTCCGGATTTTTCCAGTATATTCTCCACTTTTTTAAGTTCCTCTTCTGTTTTCAACAATTGCTTTTGACCGAAATAATCCGTGAAGTACCCATCATCCTGCTTCACAAGGGGGACAAGGGCTTTCCCTGTGAGATCACCGCAAAGCATCATAACGTTAACATTGTATAATTGACAAGCCTTAATCCATTTATTCCAAACTTCTGTGCTTCCATGAACGTCAACTGAAAAGAAAATTCTTGTCAAATTAACACTCTCCATCTGGATTATACTTTATCTTTGGGGTTGGGCAACAGCCTTCCATGGGTTTCTCAGCGATCTCCTCAGCCATTGCCAAGGTTAATTTCAAATTATTTTGAGTAAATATTTCAATCTAGAATATAAATCAGTCGCATTAAAAATAAAAATAATAGGGGATGGGCAGTTCACTCCGGCGGCAGCGATGAGTATATGTCCGTTATTTGTATGCCTTCCCTCTTGTTTTTAGCCATCTGCCACGCGTGTAAAATAAGCCCCACTGACAGCACTATACAAACTAGGATCACTGATTCTATGCTGAACTCTGTCAACGTATAGGCGAATATGAAAAATCCAGTTGCCAAAGCAAAGAGCCCGACAATGGATATCACGGGAACTCCGCCAATTTTCCACTGAACTGGAGATTTATCGAAGATGTCAGGTCGAACATAGGGGAAAAGCAGTGTTGCTAATCCGAAAATCCAGAAGAAAACGGTTGTAGACCATGTTAATATTCCAAGCGCCGGCCCAATATCCATGGTGAAAATATAAAGCCCTAAAAGCGCCATGACGCCCATAAGATGCGTTGACCATGTGGGTGCACCATACCTGTTAACGCTTGCAAGCTTCGTTGGAAGCATTTTATCCATGGCACATGCAAAAGTTATTCTTGAACCTCCCACGAAAACCGGAAGAATTGTTTTCGCATACCACAGCACCATACATACTAATACGAAAACGCCGAGCCATGTTGGCATAACCGAAGCTGCAAAGAAAGGCAAAGAAGGTTCTACAGCGGGCATAATTGACTCTAAAACTGGCTTATTGTTGTAGTAAATGAAGCTATATGCATTTATGAAATCTCCTATGTAGCCCATTATCGCCACTGAAGCTACATAAAGCAGCATTAACCCAATAAAGCCCCCAACCACGCCGATTAGGAGGCTTCGTGCGGGACGTTTAACTTCGCCGCTGGCATATGTGACAACTTCGAAGCCCGCATACGACCACAGCGTGATAAGCAGCGCGCTGCCAACTTTGTCCCAAGAGAACGCGGGAGTGCTGTAATTAAGCTGGGAGGCTTTTGACATTATTGCGGAGTATGTTCCAGCACCCCACTGGGCGTCGAACGCTGATGGATAACCCGCAGGCCCGTAAGCTAAAAGAAAACCTATCATCAACGCTAAAGTTATCATGGGCAATGCAAAGAGGAAACGCTCAAGCCACTTCACAACCCTAATCGCCGTTAATCCAATAATCCACAGCACTATAATCAGAACAAGCCCTCCAATAACGGCGCCTGTAGTCGTGGTCATGAAAGCTCCAGCATCCGATAGGGCTGTAATGCCGCTTATTGTTCCAGCCATTATCAGTCCGGAACCGAATATCAGCGCAGAAACGCATGCCAACACTCCAGTTGTTATGCCCAGCCCAAAAAGTTGCAACCAGCTCACGAAAAAGGCCATTGTAGGAGAGACAATTCTACTAACAGCAGCGTACATGCCTCCAGATCTAGGCATCGAAGCAGTCATGAAAGCCAATGCAAGCGTTATAGGTAATATAGCAAGCCCGCCGACAATGTATGCGGTCATTATTGAGGGGGCGGAATAATTGTACATCTCCCTTGCTGCAAAATATAATATGCCTGAAATTGCAGGGGTGCCAATAGCCCAAATTATCACGTCAAGCGCTGAAAGCTCCCTCACAAGCCCTGATGCTTTCCTTGCAAAAACAAGTCTCTCTTCACTCATGTTTTTCCCCACTCTTTTCTTAGTTAATGTTTAGAATTTATGGCAGGATTAAAAATATATAGATAACGTCCATATTTTCATTCTAACCGGCTCTAAACATCATAATGGAAGGGACATCATTTGGAAAGAAACATATCAGAAAAGCCAATAGCAATTTTGGGTGGAGGGGCCACAGGGCAGACCTTCGCTGCGGATTTAGCATTAGCAGGTCGAAAAGTTCGCCTATATGAACTTCCTGAATTCGCTCCTAAAAGCCTAGGCGATGTTCTGAAAACCCACGAGATAGAACTTACAGGCCCGCAATTAAATTTCAAATGGATCAAAAGGGTGGGAACCGCCAAAATTGACATGGTTACAACGGATATCTCAGAAGCCCTCAGGGGAGCAGGCTTAGTTATAGTTTCCATTCCCGCAATAGGTCATAAAAAATTCTTCGAAAAGATGATTCCGCATCTCGAAGACGGACAAGTGGTCAGCATATTTGCAGATAATTTCGGATCGCTACTGCTTAGGGAAATGATGCGTGAGAAGGGCTGCGACGTCAAAGTTGTTATAGGCGGATGGTCCACAATGCCCTACGGTACAAGAGTAATTAGGCCGGGTAAAGTCGAATGCCTTTCAAGAATATATAAAATCTCGTGGGATACGCTTCCATCAAAAGACGGAGACAAATTTCTCGAGGCATTCAAAGATTTTCCGCCACTTCACCCAGCGGTTAAAATTGAAAGGGCTGACACGGTTATCGCTGTAGGCTTTAACAATCCTAACCCCGTTGTTCATGTGCCGGGATCAATACTAAACGTTGGCGCCATGGAAGTCTCCGAAAGTGAAGGGACATTAGGCATTGAGAAAGGCAAATTTTCAATGTACAAGTACGGGATGAGCCCTGCAGTCTCAAGAGTCCAGTACGCCTTTTATCAGGAACTCCGCAAAATAGCGGATACCATAGGCATTAAAATTACGGAATATCATGAGGAACAATTCTATACAAAATTGTCAGTAATGGGCGTTGAGTTCAAAAATCCCTTTGGAGAGGCGATTATTCCATCGATTGCTGGTCCCCTTTCCGTGGAAGATAGATACTTCACTGAGGATATACCTGTGGGAACTGTGGCATACTACAATTTCGCCAAAAAATTCGGGGTGGACGTTCCGGTGATAGAATCATTAATACGACTAGGCTGCATCATATGCAGACGAGACTTCTTTAAAGAAGGCAGATCACTTAGGGAGATGGGACTTGAAGACATGACAAAGGAGCAAATGCTGCGATATGTTAGAGAAGGCATAAGATAATGGAAAACCTCTTCACAAGATCCTTGCACACGCTCAAGGCTCAATGAGGCTCCAAATCCTCCAGATTTTTGGACACTTCGCCTAGCCCCCTAATCGTTCCCTTTCAGCCCGCCAGAATACTGTGTATATGGGAAAGCCACCTAGGATTAGGCTTTTTACCCGCGTGTTAAAGCAGTAATTAGGCAACTAGGCAACTGATGCTTCTGCAATGCTTGCCAGTTTGCATATTCCAGTTGTGTTGGCCAACTTCTGCTCTATGTTTTCGCGGTTCAGTTTTGTCCCGCCCCTCAGCTTTTCGAGGACAGCGGAGAATATTTCATGGGCGGGCAGTATGCATATTTCATGTCTCTGCGCGTATTCCATCAAGTCCTGTGGGAGGCTTTCTCGTTTTTGTATGCTTTGGCTTATATCCTCGAGGCGGTGCTGGTTTATCACCATTATGGCCTTTGCCTTTCTGCCTTCTAGCAGGTGATCCTCAGCCAGTCTGCTGCATCGCACAAGATCGGCGAGGGATATTTGCTCCTCTGAGCCCTTGATATCTATAGCGCCGATCTGATATTGGCTCGTATGCCTAAATTCTATGTTCCAGCCTCCATCCCGCCTCCGTGTCCGCCTTATTTCTTCAAAGCCAAGCATCTTAAAGGCTTCCTTGACGATTTCCTCTAGAGGCTGGCCCTTTGTCCATAGGAGCCTCCGATACTTTGTTATGGCCTCCCTTTGCCTTTGAAGCTCCTCGATTTCCCTTTGTATTTCCTCCATCAGTTTTTCCCGCTTTTTTATGGCGTCCTCAATGTTCTTTAGGCCGGGCAATTCTATTGCGGCTTCCCATGCTGGCGGAGGTTCGGTGGGCTCCTCGCTTACGAGGGCGTTTACAATCTGGTCTATGGCCTTTTCAGGGCTGGTTTTTGTGGGCGGCGGCAGGAAGATTATCCTCCCAGAGGAGAAGGTTCCCCGGGGCTTGTTGCTCAGCCAGTCCCATCCATAGTTTATTTTGAAGCGGAAGTGACATCCAATGATTTGTCCAGCCTTGTTTTCTACACGGTTTCCAATCATTCCCCGAAGCTCATACTTTTCCATGGCCTCAGCCGTGAAGAAGTATTTCTCGGAAATCATTGAGCTTGGATTTGTCATGGCATAAACATAATGCATATCAAAATCGCGGATGTAATATTCGCAGGTTTCAACATTCTCCATATAATCCTCAATAAAGGGCTCAACATCATACTCGCCTACCCTAGTGGGAGCTATGCTTTCGATTAACGGGTAGACCGGAAGCCACATGGACATGTTCTGGTCAGGTGAAAGGACAACTATAACCTCCTTCTCGCCGGTCATGAGCATCTCGAAGATGCGGCGCCTAGCCCACTCATAGAGTATTCCCGAAACTTTTGGAAAATTCTCCCTAGAAAGGGATGGAATATTGATTATGAGAACATCGCATTCCGAAAAATCTGGAAAACTGGAAGTCCATGAAAAGCATCTGCTTGCCCTCGCATGCTCTGAACCGATAACCCACACTACCCTGCCCAAAGGAATCTCCAAAACCTACCGGATTAAAAAATGATAAAATCTTTATGAATCTAGAATAAACAGAAAAAATACATTAAACGATGCTATTTAGATCTTTTTGCAGGAAGGATAATGGCGAAACTGCGTAAATTGCAGACACGGTTCAACAAGGGGGATTATAGTTTTTCTCCACAGTTTGGGCAGAATTTAGCTCCAGCTTGAACCTCGCTTCCACATTTTGGACATTTAATTGTTGATTGCAATGGGCTTCCACAATTTATGCAGAATTTAGCTCCTGCAGGGTTTAATGTTCCACATTTGGGGCAGCTAACTCCCACCTGCAACGGTGAGCCGCAGTTGCTGCAGAATTTAGCGCTTTGGGGGTTCTGGAAATTGCATTTCGGACATAGAATCATTGCTTGTGGAGATGCTGGGGTTGGCTGCTGGAAAATCGGAGGGATAATAGCCAATCCAGCTCCAACGGCTGCTCCTGGGCTTTTTGAAAGGCTTTCACTGGACTTCTGAACGGTTTCCATCCTTAAAATTTCAGATGCCGCGACACCAGTTTTAATATAGAATAGCCTATCCCTCCACTCGGGCGTTGTGTCAATTCCCTCGAATTTAACGTCTATCAGCTCAAGGCCTATCCTTGAGAAGGCGTCAAATAGCGCGTTTTTAGCCATAAGGCTTGTCTCGTCAAGTTTGCCATAAACGTCTGTGAGGGAGTACTGGCTTAAAGTGTCGATAAGCCTCTCGTTGAAGTATCCCCTTAAGCGCGCATCTTAGAACTTTTTCATAATCAACCTTTCCACGGCCCATGCCCATTCGCGAAAGGGCGCGGAAAGAGAAGCTTCCAGCCTTGTCAAGTTAACAATTTCAGAGGAGCCTCCGACAAAAACCACTATAGTGTTCTTCGCATCCTTTAAAGTGTCGCATACCATTCTGGCCGTTCTATCACCGCCCATAATGTTCAGGAGAACTATATCAGAGTGCTTAAGATCATGGACGAAGGCTTCTTAACCCGCTCTGCTTCAACGTTTCTAGGATCGTAAAAGTGGAAATCAAGCCTGCCTCCAGAGACCTCAGAAGCCTTCTTCACAGCCTCATGTAGGGACACTCCATACATGTAATCAACCATTGTGATCTTTACTTTCTCCATAGCAAACCACAAACATGGGGTTTTA
>CAZAPQ010000050.1:0-3920 GCA_964487415.1 uncultured Candidatus Bathyarchaeia archaeon
ACACTCATTGTCGATTCAGCCGCAAGGTTCTTCATGAATAAAATCGATATGGTGATTGTAGGAGCTGACGCCATAACTTCAGAAGGCAACGTAATAAACAAGATTGGAACAAGCATGATAGCCCTTGCGGCTAAGGAGGCCAGAACACCTTTCTATGTGGTTTCTGAACTATTGAAATTTGATCCCGCAACCATGTATGGCGAATATGAAAAGATAGAGGAAAGAAGCGCGGAAGAGGTTTGGGCGAATCCGCCTAAAGGGCTGATAATAAGAAATCCGGTTTTCGACGTGACAAGACGTGATTTTATCCATGGCATAATATGCGAGGAAGGAATAATATCGCCGCATCTCGTCTCAGAGATTGTGAAGAGAAGATACCCCTGGATCTTCGAGCAATAGCATAAACTAGCTTCGCCATATCTGTAACGCTAACTGTAACTCCTTGTGGGTTTTCGCATATTCTTCTAAGGGTATACCGTTCATGCAGGCCTCAATGGCCTGCCGCATTGCCTTTGCTCCAGCTACTGTGCCATCCCTATGTCCATGAACGCCACCGCCTGCCTGAATTACGAAATCCTTGCCAAAGAACTCGATTAGGCTTGGAACCAAACCTGGATGAAGGCCTCCAGAGGCTACTGGCAAAACCTTTTTTAGACCATTCATTTCCATTACTAGGGCCTTGCAGTTCTCTTTAACTTCCTCCTCGACCTCGAACATTTTTCCAACCACGGTGCCCACGTGAAGTTGATCAACACCTATGATCCTGGAAATTTTAGCTATAACCTTCATTGAGATTCCATGTAGTGGATTTTTGGTTACAGCTGCATGACCAGCCCTATGGGCATGGATTACTAGTGGGAAATCCAGCTCCCTTAGGGTTTGTAGAGCAGAGAATCCGCATGTCAGAATGTCGACCATGATGTATTCTCCGCCATGGTCGAGGACAAACTCGGCTCTTCTAATCATTCTTTGCGTCTCCGCCGTCACGTTAACCATATAAACCTTACGCTCTCCAGTTTCGCTTTCAGCTTTGTCTCGCATCTCAAGGGTTTTGACCAAGCGCTCTTCGAAGGGATTAAACTTCTGGTTGCTAAGATTTTCATCATCTTTAACTATGTCGCATCCTCCAATCCATGCCTCATAGGCAACCTGTGCATGGTCCGCTGTCTTTAATCCCAACTTCGGCTTAATTATGGTGCCCAAAAGAGGTCTATCATGAACCCTTAAAAGCTGACGAACCCCCTCTATTCCAAACTTTGGTCCACGGAAGCTTCTAATAAGCGCTGATGGCAAATCTAGGTCTAAAAGTCTGATGTTGCGCAGAGTTCTTAAACCAAAAATGTTCCCGGCGATGCTGCTCAGAATGTTGGGAATGTTCCCTGCTTCAAAAAGTTCTATGGGATATGCAATTCTCGCTATATTTCCTCTTATGCTGAAAACTTTAGCGGCAAGCTCTCGGACATACTCCTTTTCGGTTGTAAGCTCTGTCCAAGTGCCAACAGAGCTTTCAGCTGCGACGCCACCAGCAGCCTCCTCCATGCTTATGCCTGCAGGCTCTATGTAAAACTCGCATATGATATCCGTTTCTTTCGGTTTGTATCTGAAATCTACAAAGTCAATATAACGCATCTAATAACCTCACGTTAGAGTCTATTTGCTGCCCTTTAAAACCTTTTTAATGGCAAAGCACAAAATTGTGAGATGTGGTTAAATGAGGCTTAAAGCAAAGATTTTAGAGATCCACGCTGGGGGAAAAAGCATAGCAGTCCTCAGCGAGGACACTGCTGGCATTCTAGGCGTGCATTCTTCAGATAGGATCAGAATTTCCCACGAAGATAAGCAAATAGTTGCCATTGCTAATATAGCTAAGGACTTCCCAGATGACCATATAGGACTTTACGCAGAAGTTTCGAGAGCCCTAAATTTAAAGGGCGGCGAATATGTTGAAGTATATTACGCGCATACGCCAGAATCGCTTGGCTATGTTCAGGCTAAGCTACGCGGCGAAATTCTACAGGAAAACCAAATAAGAGCCATCGTAAGCGACGTGGTTGAGGGGCATCTAAGCGATGCAGAAATAGCGGCTTTCGTTACAGCTCTTCACATCCGCGGATTAAGCATGACTGAGGCTGAAGCTCTTTCAAGGGCTATGGTGGATACTGGCCGCACCTTAAAACTTGACGGTAAACTAATACTGGACAAACATAGCATAGGCGGGATACCTGGAGATAAAACCACAATCCTTGTAGTGCCAATTATTGCAGCTGCAGGTTTTGCAATTCCTAAAACTTCATCCCGGGCTGTAACATCGCCAGCGGGAACCGCCGATCGTGTTGAAAGCCTATGCCCAGTAAACCTGACAATCGAGGAGATCCATGAAATTGTGAAAAAGACGAATGGCTGCATGGCATGGGGTGGAGCCCTTGAACTTGCACCTGCGGACGACATTTTCATCAGAGTCGAATACGGTTTGGGCATAGATCCACTGCTGTTGCCGTCTATAATGAGCAAGAAAAAGGCCATAGGTGCAACCCATGTTGTCATAGACATGCCCACGGGGAGAGGGGCGAAAATTAAAACTATAGGAGAGGCCCATTCCCTTGCTTACAGCTTCATCGAGCTCGGGAAACGTCTTGGGATGAATGTTCGATGCGCTGTAACCTTTGGAGAGCAGCCATTAGGATATGCCATAGGGCCTGGGCTTGAAGCTAAAGAGGCCCTTGAGACGATTATGGGTAATGGCCCATTAGACCTAAAGGAAAAAGCAACAGAAATTGCCGGCATACTCTTTGAAACTGTTGGATTAAGCAACGGGAAAGATATTGCTGATAAGTTGCTAAAATCAGGGAGGGCTGAGCAAAAGCTTCGTGAAATAATTGAGGCGCAGGGCGGTAACCCGAGAATCCAACCAGAAGACATAAGGATAGGGGATAAAGTGGCTGAAATAACATCTGAGAAGGATGGAAGGGTTTTATGGATAAATAATCAAGCTGTAGCCCAAGTTGCCAGGGAGGCAGGCGCTCCGAAAGAGAAAGGATCAGGCGTAAAACTCAAGGTAAAGCTTGGAGAAACCGTTAAAAAAGGCGACGTAATCATGGAGATATACGCTGAAAGGAATACAAAACTTGAGGCTGCAGAGAAGCTGGCAAAAGCATCCCCTCTAATGGGGATAGGTAAAAGGTGGGAGGAGCAAATGCTAATAGATCAGATTCCAGCAAGAGTAATCCACCCGAAACCGTTTATGCTGGAGCGTTGAAAAGGCTGTAAGCCAGAACAGGCGAACAAGGCTGATAAAAATGGAGAAAGTTAATAAAAGCGTCGTTGATGGAAAGCGGAGAAGAAAAAGAGTTTCAAAAATGAGTTCATCGGCTTTATTGGAGGTACAACGGGACATTATTGAACTTCAATTGGCTAGATTGGAGCTTAAAAGGCGTCGTGAATGGCTGAGGCTACAGAAGCAAATTCATAAAAGAGACAGTTTTAAACACTATGTTGTTTAATCTCCAAATTCCGTCAAAAGTGTTTGGGTAAACAAGTCGCTTTTAGCCCTTAACAACAGCGATGGGCAGTAATCTCGCAACTTTTGTGGCTATGCCCACGTGATGACTAACATCCGCTACAATGTCAACATTCTTATATGCAGGATCAGCTTCCTCGGCGAGCACTACGGCGCTTGCGGATCTTACAACTATGCCTCGTTGCTCGAGACTTCGTTTTACATCTCCGCCGAAAAACCTTCTTTTTGCTGCTGCACGGCTAAGCATTCGGCCTGCCCCGTGAGCTGTTGAGCCGAAGCTAATTTCCATGGCTCTAGTGGTGCCCACAAGAAGCCACGAGCTTGTACCCATGCTTCCAGGAATTATCACAGGCTGTCCAAGGCTTCTATAATCTGATGGAATTTCAGGATGTTCCGGTGGAAA
>CAZAPQ010000051.1:0-4359 GCA_964487415.1 uncultured Candidatus Bathyarchaeia archaeon
ACAACCTTGCCTATAGCGTTGGGAACAGCAACATGCTCAACATAAAACGGTGAACCTTCTAATCGGCTTGCAAAAGCCTCAAGCTCCTCAGCTGTGTAGATATTTCTGTTACGGCTCATCCCAGTCTGAATGGCTATACCTCTAACGCGTAAAGGCTTATCAACAATCTTCTCCAAAATTTTGAACGGCAGGGCTTGCGCAGGGGAACTTTTACCATCAAGGTCATTCTGAGACAACTTGAACACCGCTTGAATTCATCGAAACTAATGGTTGAAGAAATTGAAAAGCCGAATTGTGTCATCTGTGGGCCTATAGAGTGGCCCATGCACTGGCTAGCGGGTTGGGTTGAACAAAAATTCACATTTCAATATGCTTGGGCTTGTGCCCTTAAGGCGGAAAGTTAACCTAAATACTCGGTATTTCAATTAACCGCCATCAGCACTATTAAATTCCTGAAGCCTTTTCGGCTTCGCGGTGCCCTTTCTCCTTTAACCATTCCTCATATTTTTCTAGAGCAAGTCGGATTTGTGTGCGGATGTAATCCTCCGCATCCCTGTAGGGTGCATTCATTTTCTTGATTGCCCTGTTCAGCTTCTCGTAATCCTCCCTTGATATTTCCATATACTCGTATTCTCCGGACTCCCATTTCAGCATAAGGCGTATCGCCTGCCTTATGAACTCCTCCTTGGTGGTGTAACCTCTCTCCCTATGCGCTTTTATGAATCGTTCAACCTCATTTAGAAGATCAGGTGGAAGAATGACTGACTGGTATAGCATAGCCTCGATGGCGTCTTGGTAAGTCTGCATCTTCATGGTTTGGGCTGTCAACTCGCCAAGCAGTGCTGTAAGCTTCTGATGCACATCATCCGAGATCCTTAATGTTTTCATTTACGTTTCTCCCTTGTATTATTTGTAGAGTAAGTTTTTTAAGCATTTCTGGTATATTAAATATACGAGATATAAAAAGAATAAGGAAAAGCCCATGCCTCGCAAACACATTGTAAAAGTTGTCCTAAGCAAGGAACAAAAAGAAATCCTAGAAGAGCTTGCAAGAAGGCTTGGAACAAGCGAGAGTGAAACCCTTAGGATGGCGCTCATGGACTATGCAAAGGAAATAAAACTTGTGGAGGAGCGAATTCATAGCAGAAACTTCAAAATCACCCAATTTTAACAAAGAAAAGCGTACCAATAATCCAAAAGATATTTTAGCATATTCCAACTGAATAGATGACGAAGTACATTGCTAAAGCGAAGAGACGCTTTGCCGCAAAAAAGTTTCAACAAAATTCTCGCAGAGGCTATTGACGATGCTTTATCCTCACTCGGCGAATCTGTGAAGCAAGTGATATACTTCCATTTAAAGGAAAACTTTCACCTGCCAAAGGAGGAAATTCCAGATCGGGTCGAAGAGTTCTCCGAATGCCTTGAAAAAATCTTTGGACCAGGCGCAAATTTCATTAAAATACTGATAATGAAGAAGCTTTACAAGTATCTGGGCAAACTCTCCTTTTACTGGGATAGTAGCAAAGAGTTCACTTTTACAGAATATGTTGAGATTGCCCGTCGCAGTTTCGATGACAGTGAAAAGTTTTAATTTGTCGTAATATTTAATATACTTGGAGGCTTCACCATTGCCCATAGACAATCAGAACCTCCGAAGAAGCAGCAACGGGGAATCCATGGCAGCTCTTCCTCATATACAGTTTCTGACGGCACGTATTTATATGGGGGAGTATGGTGAACGGCGAAAATCTATTTAAATTTATTGTCGAATACGCTTATGACGGCATAGCGGTTATAGATGAAAACCAAAGAATAAATTACGCCAACACGGAGCTTGCCCGAATTTTAGGCTATTCAAAAATGGAGATTATTGGCCAAGACTTCAGAAAATTCCTTTCAAAGGAAAGCAGAGGACTATTCTCCGATGAGGCAATAGCCGAAATGATTAGTAAGCATAAACAGGAAAAACTGGAGAAGTCATCTCAAAGATATGAATTAACCATAATCAGAAAGGATGGTGAAAAAAGAACCATCGATGCTAGAACGGTAACATTTTACAACCTTGAAGGCGGAATTCGAACATTAGCTCAAGTGCGTGACATAACAGACGTAAAAAAGCTCGAAGCTGAAAAAAGCCTATACGAAAGAAGGCTTTCAGAACTGAACAACTATGCCATAAAATTAAACGCGGCTGAGGATTTAAAGACCTTATTTAGGCTCACCCTTGACGCAATGGAAAAAATCCTAGGATTTGAATACGCCTCAATATTCCTTGTTGAGGGCAATAACCTACGAATGGTTGCCCAGAGGGGATATCCCGAACCCCCAAGGCTTGTTCTGCCATTAGATGGTCAAATGGGCATCGTTGTTAGGGCGGTAAGAACAGCCCGATCAGTAAATGTTCCTGATGTGCGAATAGATCCAGCATATGTCAAAACGAAGGATGGCATGCTTTCAGAACTTGCGGTTCCCATGAAGGTGGGCAACAAGGTTTTAGGCGTATTAAACGTGGAAAGTTATAGGCTAAACGCCTTCACAGAGAATGACAGAAAACTCCTAGAAGTTTTGGCTTCTCAAACTGCGGTAGCTATAAGCAACATAAAAAGGCGTGAGAACCTCGCCGCCATCAACGCCTTCGGCAGAAGCATAATCAAAGTCAAATCGATCAACGAGATTTTAGAAAAAACATTAGACACCATGCAGGAACTTTTAGGCTTCGAAAAGGTTGACATATTCCTTGTAGAGGGCGACAAACTTAAGCTGGTTGCTGCAAGGGAACTGGCGCAAGCATCCAAATTTGAGCTGGATCTACGCGAGGACGCTGGGATAACCGTTAAAGCTGTAAAAGAACGCATGCCAGTTTATGTTCCCGACATTAGAAAGGAGAAAGCCTATGTTAAATGCGGCTCGGAAACAATGTTATCGGAACTAGCGGTGCCAATAAAATTGGGAAACAATGTTTTAGGCGTCCTAAATGTTGAAAGCGATAAAGTGGAAGCCTTCGACGAGGATGACGTTAAAAAACTTGAAATTTTAGCCTCAAATTTAGCAGTGGCTATAAGCAACATACGTAGGCAAGAAAGCCTAGCCCAACTCTCCAAGAAGCTTGAGTACCTCGTAAAAAGCTGCATCCATATAATGCAAGTTAAGAACATGCGTGATCAACTCAAGGCCATTGCTAGGTCAGCCCAGAATTTGGGATGGAATAATGCCACGGTAATCCTTTTTGACGAAAACCTTAAAGTTAAGGAAGCAGCAACCGCGGGACCTGCCGAAGATCATGTAACGCCCTTCTCAGATGAAAAGTTTCCTGGACGCTTATGGAAAGAACTCCTTGATTATAAGTTTGATAGGTTTAAATTCGGAGGGTTTTATTATCTCCCATGGAGCGATCCTGTCGTCCGCGATTATATAGGGCAGGTCTCTCCTGACATTTCTTCAAGGCTTGAAGACGTCCTTAAATCTCATGTCAATGACTTGCTGTATGCCCCCCTCCGCACGCGGGAAGGCAAGATTATTGGAGTAATGACCATAGAAGTTCCGTCAGGCATCAAACCGGCTGATGAATCTTTTATTCCGCTTGAACTGCTTGTACACTATGCGGTTATAGCCATCGAAAACGCTGAACTTATTGAGGGGCTGGAAAAAGCAAGGAAGGAGCTTAAGGAATATGCTGGCCAGCTTGAGAAAAAAGTGGAGGAGAGAACCCGAACCATAATAGAGTTTCAGGATAAACTTCTGAAGGCGCAGAGGCTGGCTGCAATAGGCGAGTTGGCCAGCATGATAGGCCATGACCTTCGTAACCCGCTAACCGGAATATCCAACGCAGCCTATTACATAAAAAGGCGACTGGCAAAGGCCGGATTTTTGGATGAGCAAATAACGGGAATGCTCAATGTGATAGAGAGGGATATTATGTATTCAAATAAGATAATTAACGACTTGCTTGACTACTCCAAGGAATTGAGACTTGAGCTTACTGAGACAGATCCAAGGAAAATAGTTGAGGAAGCCCTGTCCTCTGTTGAGATCCCAGCAAATATTCAAGTTGTTAATATGACAAACCATGATGTCAAGTTCATAGCGGACTTTGAGAAGATGAAGCGAATATTCATAAATCTTATTAAGAACGCTGTGGATGCAATGCCAAATGGGGGAACTCTTACGATCCAGAGTCGGAAGAAAGAAGAAAATGTTGAATTCATGGTTTCAGACACTGGAGTAGGCATGCCTAAAGAAGTGCTTGGGCGTCTCTGGAGCCCCCTTGTAACAACAAAAGCTAAGGGCATGGGCTTCGGGCTTGCCATATGTAAACGTTTTGTGGACGCTCATGAGGGCGCAATAAGTGTGGAAAGC
>CAZAPQ010000052.1:0-10435 GCA_964487415.1 uncultured Candidatus Bathyarchaeia archaeon
GACGCCATAGCCAGAGGTCAGTTGCCGTTCTGGTCTAGCGTTAACTTTCATCCCTTATTTTGTATTAAGCTTTTGCGAAATCTGCAGGAAGGCACGTGCTAAGAGGCTTCTGTGCAGAATACACAAAAACATGGATTCGTCCTTCAATGTGGAGAGCTGCAGATTCTGCGAAGACGAATCTATAAAATGCTTTTAACCAAGGAGGCTATTCTGCCAAGTATCTGATGATTTTCTCGTAAATGTCCCTATCTCTTAGATCCTCCTGGCCCCTATATATGCTTGGATTATCATTGACCTCCACAACTAGGTATTGGCCGTTAATTTCCTTGATGTCAACTCCGTAGAGCCCTTTTCCGATGATGCTGCAGGCTTTTAGGGCTGTTTCCTTAAGCCCCTCAGGCGCATTTTCCCTTTTCAAGGTGACAGTTCTTCCCCAGATGAAGCTTGGTTTTCCACGACGTTTTACACCGTGCTTCCATTTGCCCTTAGGCATCATATACTTGCATACGTAAAGAACTTCGCCGTTTAGAACGCCAACCCTCCAGTCAAAGCGGGATGGCATAAATTTCTGCACAACCAGAAAGTCTGAGCGTCTGAAGAACTTCTTCGCTACTTCACGGAAGCTTGTCTCGCATGCAACCTTCTCCACATACTTTGAGAAACTAGTGTAGGGCGCTTTTATTACAACGGGTTTTCCGAAGCTTTCAAATATTTCCTCAATTTTTTTATGGTGAAGCTCTTCCTTGCTTATGAAGATTGTAGGAATATGGGGAAGGTTGAATCTTTGGAAAAGTTCATACTGGTGGATTTTGTTGGCGCATATTATTATAGACTGCGGATCGTCAATAACCTTTAATCCGAGCTCCCATGCCGTTTTTGAAACAACATAGGCAGTGTAAAGCGGGTCTGTTGTCGCCCTTATAAAGACGGCATCATATTTCGGAATCTCTGAAAGTCCATCCCTAAATAGGAATTTGAATTCATGGCCCATTCTTTCAGCTGTCTGTTTGAAATAATCTAAAGCTTCAGCCTCGTGGGAGTTCAAAAAATTATATTTCTCAACAAAAGCAGGCTATATAAGTCAGTTAAATTCACCTCTTCCCAAAATTGCGCTGATATGCGAAGAAATGGCGCTAATGTCAGAAGGTGAAATCTCCTCTAGGGTTAAATGTTGAAGACCACAAAGATAGGTTTCCCCATCTACATGCTGCATATGCAACTTGCAAATTGGAATTTTAAATGTTTCATAAACCTTTTTTGAAATTTCGTTAACCTTCTCATCATTAGAATCGCATTTTCCAAAGAAGGCCTTATAGGTTGCAATATGCCCTATAAGCGGTTGGGCACAGACAGCATACTTGTAATTCATGCTTAAACTTTTAACAGCTCTGTAAAGGGCGCTTCTGTTATGGGCAATTTTAAGGCAATTTTAAAGTTGTTAGGCGTGAATGGATTAACCGCAAATACGACTAGTGGAAACCTAAACTCAGACATAATTTGCTTCACCGAATCAGTCATTAGATGGGGCAGTGTTGGTACACCCGCCTTGGAGGCTCTGACAAGCAGAACTGGCACTCTGTAGGCGTCAATAATGTTTTCCGTGGATGGAATCACCTTGCTTCCTATTGTTTCAGCATGTAGAGAAACATAGTAGCCCATCTTCATATACCTGTAGTCGTTGTTTATGTTTAGGATGTAGTCTTTATTTGATGATTTCAAGAATTCTAGCGGGCTTATTATGGGAGTGTTTACCCTTAGGTCGATGTTTGAGACGACCAGCACCCATTAGACACCGTAAATCAGATTTTCGATACATAACCTTTAGTATTTAAAATTAACTGTTTTAGTCATGTTGTCATCTTCGGCATTATCAAAATTTTTCATATCCTGGGCTATATGCTTATATTCTGGCGGAATGCAGACTGGAATTAAGAGGAACCGATACGTATAGAACTTTAGAGGTTCTAGGACCAGAGCACGAGTTTTCCGTGGTTGATGGAAACTTGAAACCCCTGCCTATAGTTAACCGAATAATAAAGGATGTTTGTGGCCGGATAATAAACTTTGTAGAAAAAGGGAATTTTACCCTCGGAAAGGAGCTACAGCTTCATGTTATGGAGGTTAAGCCCAACCGCCCCTTCAAGTCTCCAGAGGTCTTCGAGGAAGCAATGCAGAGGGCTGTTCTGACCCTCTTAGACCTTTTAGAGGGAAAATATGGCGCATACCTCCTTGGAACCGGTATGCATCCATTGCTTAGGCTTGAAGAAACCAGCGTTTGGCCCCATCGTCACAGGCAAATCTACAGGGAATATGGCAAAATCTTTAACCTTAAGCAACATGGTTGGCTTAACATTCAGAGCTTCCAACTTAACCTCCCATACTCAAGTGAAGAGAAGGCGATTTTGATGCATAATCTGCTTGCGTGCATATGTGCCTATTTGCCAGCCATCTCCGCATCCTCCCCAATTTATGAGGGAAAAATTGGAGAAAACGTGGATAACAGGCTTTACTTTTATATGGAAAAACCAGAAGGAGGTTCCCTCGATAACGGGATATGTTATACCCGAGTATGTGCGCTCATTTGAACAGTATAAACAGGAAATTGTGGTACGGTACTCGGACGATTTAGCGAGGCTTGGAGCCCACCGTTGCCTATTATATAAGGATTGGGTTAACTCCAGAGGGGTGATCTTAAGATTCGATAGGAAAGCCTTAGAAGTGCGTATGATGGATGAACAGGAGTGCATAAAATCTGATGTGGCGCTTAGCTGCTTTTTAAGGGCCCTCCTTAGGGGGATGATTATGGAGAAGACACAGCTCCTGCCCTTTGAGGTTCTTGTAAGAGACTTTACATCTGTGGTGAGGTATGGTTTAAACGCCAAGGTGCTTCATCCAAAGGGTCCCCTTGCAAGATTTGTTTGCAGAGATTTCCTTCAAACAGCCTACCGGAACGCAACTGCGGAAGAGAAGAAATATCTCCCAATAATAGAGAAGCGTATAGAGAATGGAAGCTTATCCGACGTAATAAAAGAGCGGGTTCTCAGAAGAGCTCAAAAAACCAATCTCAACGAAGCGATTCTTGATGTTTACTCAGAACTTCTTCAAAACATGTGGTGAATGTAAAATCCACTGTTGCCAAAATGCTAGACCCCCACTAACCCCCCGCCGGAAAAATATTATAATGGATTATCTGAAAAGCCAAAAAATCCAAATAGAGGATCCGTTCAACGGTTCAGAGTACACTTTCCCAAGGGAGGACGAGGAGAGTTACTGCATATTCTATGATAAATTCACTAAAAGGTGCATGGCGCATTCTGTGAAACCTGAAACCTGCGTGGCTGGACCAATAACTTTCGATATAAATAAGAAGACTGGAAAAATTGAATGGTATCTAAAATTGGAGAAAATATGCCCATTGGCTGGAATCATGAACAGGGATAAGGAAGCTCTGAAGGAGCATCTCAAAGTGGCTAAAAGGGAGATTTTGCAACTTGTAAGGGAACTCCCGCCGAAAGCCCTGCAGGCTATACTGCGAATAGAAGAGCCTGACACCTTCAAGATAGACGAGGATGAACTGAGCGAGGACATATTGCGCAAGCTTTGAATGCTTGAATCAACCCCCTTTCCAGCAAATTTTTCAACAGTGGCACAAGCGAGAAAGATTATGGTTTAAACCATAAAACGAATTGTCTGTTAAGAGTTAAATAGACGTTCCAGTTAACTACTTTGAGCATGCAGTTAATGAAAGCTGGTAAAATGTTAAAGCTAATATTTTTGAGTCAAGGAGGGACTGTGGGTTATATGCCCATGGCGGGGGCTTGTTTGAAGCTGCTGGGAATCAAATATTATAGTGAAAGCCGTGAAGGGTTTCAACTAAATGTATTTGGTTTTATCATGGTGGGATAGCGGTGAGCCTGTCTCCAATAACTGATTCCATAAGAAGAACGTATGATGTTCTAAGGCATGAGGCAACCATGCAAGTTTTAGAGTATGAAAGACGTTTCTCCTATTTAAGGAACATTTACGACGCACTACTCTCAAACTTGATAAAGGTGGAATTCAATTTCAAGGAGGTCTGTAAAACAGCAGAGGAGTTTTTCGGCTCCAGAAGCGTACGTTTTGCCGGAATAGATGGAACCATGTACTCGAGACCCCTCTTTGACATGGTTGTATTTTTCGGAGGCGCTTACGCCTCAACGGGAAGCATAATTTTTCATGAAAATGAAAAGCCTACAGTGGTGTATGAGGAGCGGTTAGGCAGGAATGCAGCGGGCATTTCCAGCGTTGTGCCAATATATATCAACGAGATCCCCGATGTGGATCAGACTTTTTTTGAGGTTTCGCAGCCAGGTGAGTTGAATCTAGCTAAACCTCTCACCGAAGAGTCTATAGTCAACAATACTACCGTGGCAAATTGGATAATGACTTTTGCAGAGTATTATTTAGCCTACAAGTTCGCGACAGATCATGGGCAGGACACGCGTATAATCATAATGGATCGAAGCCTTTCTGTTGAACGGGCCAGCCTCCTATATGATACGTCTAAAAGGGCTTTATGGGATTATAAAAGCAGCCTTTTAGGATTTGTTGTTGACGGCGAGCCCATAGATGCCAATGACTTAAGCATTGGGAGACATTGCATCTGCAATGAAGCGCTGGGTTTACCCCCTCCAAGAGCAGATTATCTGCGCTATGCTATAATAGATCTACTTAAACGAGAGGGAATGCTGGCGGAGAAGCAGATTCTTGAAGAGTTTGGAATAAAAGACGAGAAGAGGATTAAAAGGGTTAAAAAGAGTATAAGGTCCCTTTTGAAGAGGGGAATTTTAACCGAGGAAAACGGGTTTTACGCTCTAAAGCCAAAATATGGGAAGACCTGGGAACGCATCAAAAAGCTTGTGCAGATGATGGGTGAAAGGCTTTTTTACTCGGAAAAAACCGAAGCGGAAAGCTTAATGAAGATAAATAAAAATGGAAAGGAGCATTGGATAACCACCTTGGACTTAGCTTTTCTAACCCTTTTCGCTTTACACATGCTCATGGAGGAATGCTGGCGGAGAAGAATCCTGCTCATAGGCGTTACAAAGGACACGGCTGCAAGGGACTTCAAGCGTCAATTAATCCCAATAATGCATAACGAGGGCCTTTTGACGACGAAAATTTCGCAGGAAGAGCTTGAAGAGCTTCCGAACACTGACCGCATGATACTCCAGTCGGCAAGCATCCTTAACATGGAAAAGATAAAACCTCCATGGTGCCTCATAGAGTATGACTCCGCATTCCGAACCATGGTTCCAGATAAGGCTTTTAGAGCAGGATATGTTTCAGGAGCCATAAGGAACAAGATAAGCCTAGAAAGAACTTTCTTGAAAACCTACGTGCAGCTGAGTCAGGCTAAGACTGATCCGATGCTTCGAAGCAATGTTCTCCTTGTGGATCGTCTGGTATACCCTGGCTTCGATTATAGGCCTGAAACTGTTGTGGAATTCTTGAATGAGTTAAGCGATGGCACAAAAGAGCCTGTTGAGGTTATTCTATTCATAGACAAGAATGTTCCTAACAGGCTTCAGGACTTAACCATGAGCATTCTAATAGCTATGGCTCCTTCGAATATTCCTGAAGCCTTCGGCCATAACGCGCCGTTGTTCATAGCTGACAAGATTGCCAAGTGGAATTACAGCCAATTCAAACGTATAGTGGATACGACTGCTGAGTGGATACTCAATAACCATAAATTGAGAAATTTCGTATTTTACATGAGCACTTTCAGGGAGAGGCGTGCATCAATTGAGGCCGCTAGGAGAGAACAGGTTTAACAGTTTCTGCTTCACAGACTTCGACGGTAGATTTAACGCGAGATTAGCAGCTGTTGTCCCAAGGTTTTTCACAAGCGGCGAAGAGTCCAAAGTAGCTGGGACAGGCGCCCGCTATCAGTGTCGAATAAAGGTTGAATACCATAAAGACTTGATGGGTCTCCTAGAGGAGGGCATGCTCCTAGCCGTTAAAAACTTTAAGCAGGCACTTCTAGGCGGGGAAAGATACACGCTTATGGAGATAAGCCGAGTTTGGCCTGAGCATTTTGGGCTTAGGGGACTTTCCGATCATGGCTATTATCCCATGCAGTTCGAGATTATAGAGCAGTCTGAAGCAGACTGGTTCAGAGACGACAAGTCCACCATGATGATCCAGATAGACGCTATACCCATAAACTATGACCTAATAGTGCGGAGCAATTGCGAATACGAATTTGTTAAGGGCTTCTCCTACCCAATTGTCGGTAGTCCCGTTTACATTCTGAATGGCGAGATGATAAACCGGATGTATAACCAGAAAATTGCCAAGGCCTTCGGCTTAGATCCATCAAAAACCGTTGAGGATGCAAGGCTCGATCCGAGATTAGGTGTAATTAAAATGTTTCAGACAAGCAATACTGTGATCCCCATATACGTGGACTTCGAAAAGCTTGTTAGATATCATTTCGGCGTTTTTGCCTTCACAGGCGGCGGGAAAAGCAACCTGATGTCAAACATTCTGCGGCGTATTATACTGCACACTGGGGATGTGAAAGTTGTGGTTTTTGATATAAGCTGCGAGTACATTTTCCTCCTGTTGGACCTGCTGGCGGACAGTGATATTCCGGCGAAGGTTATTCTTGAGCATAGGATAGACTCCCTTGAACAGTTCTTTAACTCTGTTGTGAAGCCAAGGGAGTATGAGGCTGACGAGCGGATAAAAATTGGACTGAAGCGTATAATGGATCAGGGCAAAGTAGCCTTCTACACTAGGCCGAAGCAGAAAATTCCAACATACGCCCAATTCCTTGATGAGCTGAACGAGCAGAGGAAAACCAGCACTGATAAGCCCCACTACATGAACGCCATAGATAAAATTCATGACGCCATCTTAGACTATGTGGAGGCGCATGGCTTAAGCGAAAATCAGGAAGTTGACGAGGCTTTCATCAATTATATCGATAAGATATGCATAGACACCATAGATGAGTTTAAGGTTCATGAGAAGAGCGGATTGTTCGCTTGGGCTACAACGAGAAAAACCGTTATTGATCAGATTAGAAGAAAGCGGGAGGAAGAGAAGAAGGAAACAGGCGGGCTGACTTCTGAAAAGATAAGGGAACTCCTTGAAGGAGAAGCTAGGCTTATCTGCATTTCCATATCAGATCCCGTAACCATAAAGGATCTTGTGGTAACCCTGACGCAGGATCTTCTAATACGGAGGAAGAAAAGGTTTCAAGTGAAGCCCTATATTCTCCTAGTTTTCGACGAGGCTCAAGAGTTTATCCCAGAACTTTCAGGGGCAACTGGAATAGACAAGAAATGTAGCAAACAGGTGGAAACGATCCTCAGGCAGGGTCGCAAATACGGCCTCGGCGTTTGCATAGCCACTCAACGTATAGCATATCTGAACACTAATGCGCTTCAGCAACTCCACACATATTTTGTAGGCACATTGCCGAGACCCTATGACCGTGCACTGATAAGCGACACCTTCATGATTGATAAGGGGATACTTGAAAAAACCTTGGAATTTGCGCCGGGCGAGTGGCTGCTTTCAAGCTATATTGCCACGGGCATAGAAAACGTGCCTATATTCATAAAAGCCGACAACGCTGAAAAGGAGATAGAAAGATTCTTAAGTGAAAATACGGAAACCGGCCTTTAGCGTTTCATAGGCTATTTTCTTGGCCCTAATCCCAATTTTTCAGCTTCCATATCAACGCGGCTCTGGATTTTCTTTATCATGTCCTCTGTTAAGTGTCCGAATCTCCCCTGAAGCCTTAGATACTCCTCAACATTTTTCCTCTGCGGAACCTTAACAGTCACGGTTAGTGAGCCATTTTCTATCTCGTACAGTGGGTAAATTCCTGTCTGCACTGCCAATCTTGCAACTTTAATTGAGTGTTCAGGCCTAATTCTCCATCCTGGTACACATGGGCATAGAACCTGTATGTATGCTGGTCCATCAATTTCAGCGCCTTTTCTCGCCTTATTCATCAAATCCAGCGGATATGCAACAGAGGCTGTAGCCACATAGGGTATATCATGGGCAGCGGCTATTTTGGCTCCATCCTTTTTCCATTGAATTTTTCCAGGGATTACTTTCCCAACGGCTGATGTTGTTGTCCATGCTCCATAAGGCGTTGAGCCTGATCTTTGAATTCCAGTGTTCATATAGGCCTCATTGTCAAGGCAAACATATAGCATGTCATGTCCCCTTTCAAGGGCTCCTGAAAGGGACTGTAGCCCTATATCGATGGTTCCGCCGTCCCCGGCGAAAACAACCACATGTACTTTTTTGTCTGGAAGTTTTCCTTTCCGCTTGTAAACTTTAAGGGCTGCCTCGATTCCTGAAGCTACTGCGCCGGCATTTTCAAAGGCTACATGGCACCAGGGAACAGCCCATGATGTGTATGGATATGGTGTTGAAAAGACTTCTAAGCACCCTGTAGGAGATACGACTATGCAGTCCTTTCCTATGGCTTTAAGGACAAGCTTGACGGCTATGGGCTCAGTGCATCCTGCGCATGCACGGTGTCCATGGATAAAGTATTCTTCCTCCGGAATCTCTTTCAGGTTTTTAAAATATGCAGCCATATTTCACTCCCTCACCTGCAAGAACATGAAGTCATTTTCGATTCTCTTCTCCCCTGAAAGGACGCTTTTGATTTCATAATATGCCCTAATGAAATCATCCACTTTAATGTCTCTGCCGCCTATGCCTTGAATAAATCCTAAAATCTTAGGCCTCCTTTCTAGGCTGTACAGGGCGGAGCGCACCTCGCCAAACAGGGGCCCGCCAACACCGCCAACGCTGATGGCTTCATCAAACACCCCTATGGCCTTAAGGTTTTTTGAAGCTGCAGCCAAATCGTCAAAGGGGAAGGGTCTGAAGACTCTAAGCTTGATCATTCCCACTTTTTCGCCTTTCTCTCTAAGGGCGTCAACGGCGACTCTGCAGGTTCCGCAGGCATACCCCATGAGAAGCAGTCCCACCTCAGCGTCCTCCATTCTGTAGGTTTCTATGATGTCATAATTTCTGCCGAATAGGCTGCCATACTCCTTGAAAACTTCACGGATAACTTTTATTGAATTCCTTAATGCGTCATCCCATTGCTTCCTGATCTCGGTTTGGACGTCTGGAAAGGCTACGCAGCCCCATGTTGTGGGGTTATCCGGATTTAATGCATACTTTGGGATTTTTTTCGGCGGTAGGAACTTTTCCACTTCCTCCTGATCCATTATTGTGAGTGGTTCAATAACGTGGGTGCAGTAGAAACCCTTGGCGTTCACCATTACTGGAAGCTGCACTCTCTCATCTTCAGCTATTCTGAAAGCCATTATCACTAGATCGAATAGTTCTTGAGCGTTCTCTGCGAAAAACTGAATCCAACCGCAGTCCCTAGAGGCCATCGAGTCGCTTTGGTCTCCCCATATGTTAAGATTCGGCGACAGTGAACGGTTAGTGTTAACCATGACTATTGGGAGTCTCCAACCTGCAGCTATGGGAAGCAACTCATGCATTAAGGCTAGCCCTTGCCCACAGGTTGCGGTGAAGACCCGTGCTCCGGTGGCAGCTGCACCTATGCAAGCGCTTATGGCTGAATGTTCCGATTCAGCGTTAATGTATTCCGCGTCAAGTTCGCCGTTAGCCACATACTCAGAAAGCGTCTCAGCTATGTGGGTTTGGGGTGTTATTGGATAGGCAGCGATAACATCAACCATCGCAAGTTTCGCGGCAAGGGCGGCAGCTGCCGCGCATTCCATTCCCACCCTCTTCAATCCTCTCCCTCCTCGACCATTGTTATGGCCTTAACAGGGCATTCCTCAGCGCAGATTCCGCAGCCCTTGCAATAATTAAGATCAACATCATATTTGCCTCCCTCAACTTTGATTACAGCTGTGTCTGGACAATACACCCAGCATAGACTACAACCTGTGCACTTATCCTTGTTAATTACGGGTCTTACGCTCCTCCAGTCGCCAGTAGAGTAGTATTTAGAGTTTCCAGGCTCAGGGATTATTGCGGCTATCGGAAGTTCGCTTACCCTTGGCTTAGGAGTTCTCTTAAACTCATTCATTAACCATCACCGCCAACAAAGACAGTTTCATTATATGCCCTTCTAACAGCTTCAGCGTTCTTTTCACCGGCAGCTCCACGAAATCTACGCTTCACAACATTGATTATTGTTTCAAGTTTAACTATGCCTGTAGCCTTAACAAACGATCCAAGCATGGCCGTGTTAACTATGGGCATCCTTAAAATGTCCATTGCTATCCTTGTAGCGTTTACAACTCCAAGTTTGATGTTTCCTGGGAAATTATACCTTTTTATTATATCCTCAGCAGGTTTTGAGGTGTTCACAACTGCGATGCCGTTAGCCTTCAGTCCCTCCATAACGTTTACGTTTTTGAATAGT
>CAZAPQ010000053.1:0-5348 GCA_964487415.1 uncultured Candidatus Bathyarchaeia archaeon
ACCGCCAACTCCATGGCCGACAAAGAACCAATTTGGAGAAGCACTCCAACGTTAATGGGCTGAAATCCATGATAGCCTATGGCTTCCCACTTTACATGTCAAACACCATTCAAAGCTTCACCCTAACCTTCCGCGGAATCCTCCTCGCCTACTTCACCACAAACTTCGTGATTGGAAACTTCAACACAGCCATGCACTTTGCAGTGCTAATAACCCTCCTATCCACACCTGTGGCCACAGCCCTGTTTCCGGCCTTCTCAAGGCTCAGCGACAACCATGAAGAAGCCAAAACAATGTTCAACCACTCTGTAAAATATACAACCGCCCTAATAATTCCCCTCGCCATATACGTGGCCACAATGTCAAGGGACCTCATATACCTCCTCTACGGCGCGAGATATACCCTTTCACCCCTATACTTAAGCCTATACGCCTTAACCTTCCTATACACAGGCTTAGGCTCAACAGTCCTTGGAAGCTTCTTTAGCGGCGTAGGCGACACAAAAGTTAACCTAAAATCCACGCTAATACACACGGCGTTCTTCATGCCCTCAGCCACGGCCCTAACATGGATCATGGGAGCCGAAGGCTTGCTGCTCGCCATGATAGCCTCAACAGGAGCCTCCGTGGCCTACAGCTTAAAAGTAGCCATAAAAAAATACGGCGCCCAATTAAGCTTCAAAAATATAGCACGCCTATACGCAGCTGCATTCCTTTCAGCAGTTCCCATCATACCCCTGACGCTATACTCACCCCTACATAGAATCCTCAACATCCTCCTAGGTGCAGCCATATACGGAATAGCATACTTAACCATCACGCCTCTCCTCAAAGCCATAACATACAATGACCTTAAAAACCTAGAAAGAATATTCACAAAAACGCCATTCATCCAACCCCTTGTTAAACTCGTCATAAACTATGAGAGCAAACTTCTAAAACCTTAACAAAGGAGGTGAAGCCTAGAAACCACAACAAAACCAGACTAAATTGTTACGCCGATGAGGGCGCCCCGCCGCCCCAGGCCAGGTTAATCAACCAACGGAAATACACATAAGGGAGAAGCTAACACAAAAAACATTTATGTTTTAGTCTGGAGGGGAGAGGCTTAAAACCCGACAGGGGCAAAGCATTCTACACTTCACATTTAGCCATAGCCTCCATGACGTTTTTACTCTTCGCCATAGAATACATCCTTGTTTATATCTCGGAGGCCTTGGGCATTCTATTAGCCTTAGCCTCATCCCTGGTCATATACACCTTAATCTCCATAATCAACATATCCGATATGCTGGCCGACGCGTTGGAAAACATTACTATCCTCCTAATCTATATAATGCTAATGTCAGGGCTGCCATGGTTCTACCTAAGCCAAAATCTCCTAGTACCAGGCGTCTACACAATAGTGCTTGCCCTAGGCTTCTGGAAAGCCTCAGCGAAAAACCCAAACTCCACCATACGGGAACTGCTGGAAAGCCTTGGAATAAAACGGGAAAACCTGAAAAGGAACTTTCTAATAGGCTTTGTAGGCATACCCCTAGGCGCCGCCGAATACTACATTCTAAAACCTCCACCCCCCACACCCAACTTCAGCGTGAGCTATTTCCTACAGACAACCATTTACATGCTCATTTTCGTAGCCTTCGGCGAGGAACTCCTCTTCAGAGCCCTCATCCAAAAAAGCCTCCAAAAAATAACAGGCGAAGTGTCAAGCGTCTTCTGGTCAGCCCTCATATTCGCCGCCATGCACACAGTTTGGCGAAGCATACCTGAGCTCATTTTCGTGTTCGCCGCAGGCCTAATCCTCGGAGGCTTCTACCTTAAAACCGGAAACCTCACAGGGCCAATAGTGATTCATGCCGTGAACAACATAGTGCTCTTGGCCATAATGCCTTACGTGGCATAATTTCCAGATGAGGCGATCTGAAACATGCCTGGGACCCTCCACGGCCTGAAAATGCTCCTCAGGAAGGGCGGAACCCCCTCAGCTTTGCTTTCCATAGCCCTCCTAGTAGCCATAATCACCTCAGCGAGCTCCGTGGCTAACTACATGAACCTCCAAGCCCAAACGCTCAGCAGCCTAGTAGGCCCCGGGAAAACATTCATAATCCTCGCCGAAAACGCCACAACCATAACTGAAAGCAAAATAAACCCGAAAACAGCTGAGGGGCTTACAAACATAAGCCAAATAGGGCAAATAGCAGTGCAAAAGATAATAACCGTGAACCTTACAACCCAAACAGGACAGGCTTTAGCCCAAGCCATAGGCATAGAAAAGCCAGGCGACCTCTTGAAGCTGAGAAAAGCCCGCATCAATGGGGCTCCAGCCAAAAACCAAACCGAGGCAAACATCGGCGAGATTCTTGCAAACATCCTCCACATAAAGGTTGGAGATGAAATAACCCTAACCGCTAAGGCGGGAAACATCAAAGTCAAGGTTGCAGGCATCTTCCAAAGCGGAACCCAAACCGACTCCCAAATAATCATCCTAATGGAGACGGCTGAAAAGCTTGCAGGAGACAACACCGCATCCATAATAGAGTTCACCTTAAAGGAAGGCGTTAACTCCACAGAAGTCCTAAACGAGATAGCTGAAAATTTGCCGGCAAACCTTAGGCTGATTCAAGTCCGACAACTCAGCGGGTTCATTCAACAAATAGGTATGCAGTCGCTGAATTTCCTAAACCAATGGTTCACAGTCATATACTTAGCCGTAGTAGCTGCCTCCCATGTTGTCGTCTCAAGGCTCCTAGCCGAATCAAAATACGAGTTCGCCATGCTAAGGGCCTTAGGCGCCGATAGAACGCAGCTTGCCAAGCTTATAATAGCCTACACGGCAATAATCGCCACGGCTGGCAGCATCCTGGGAATGGCCCTAGGCGTGGCCGGATCTCAAACAGCAGCCACCATCCTAAGGTGGATAAGGCCAACAGTCGACATAACGCCTTTCCTAAGCCCTGAACAGGCAGCCCAAATCACGCTTCTCACGTTGGCGTCATCCCTTCTCGGATGCGTAATCCCTACATTAAGGCAATCAAAAATTAAATATGCAGATCAGCCCCTCTAGGCTCAAAAGGGCTCCGATGGGATGCCCTCCAGAAATTAAGCTTATAAAGCTTGGCGGACACATAGCGCCTTAGTGTAGGATAATGCTGCAGGGCTTCTCCAAAAGCATAGAACTCCAAAGGATAATCCTCTGGGCAGCATCATCCTTAGCAGTATCCCTCCTCCTATATTATCGGCTTATTGCCGAAATCTATAGGTGGATAACAAGCATAGTTCCAGGGGAAACCCAAGTCTACCCAATAGCTGGAATCATTTTTGTAGCAGCCTTCATCCTGTTTAGGAAAAGCGAAATCCGCGCTGCCCTTAGAATGGAAGAGGGTTACCGTTCAAAGCCCATAACTAGGATTACAGGCCTGATTTTGGCGTTCACTCCAGCCCTTGCCCTAGGCCTTCTAAACACTTCAGCCAGCTCCATAGAAGCCACCGCTGTAATCCTCACCCTTGTCTGGCTCGGAATTTTCGCAGCCATAAACCCCTCCACATCAAAACTCATCCTGCCCTATGCAATAATATACATGGCTGCAACCCTCTCCCCATTAATGCTCCACCCCATCATTGGAGAACCCCTAGCGGATTTATCCTACCTAATCGTAAGCCAAGCCATAGGCCTTTCAGGAATCCCCATAACCCAGACTGGAAGAACCCTACAATTAATATCCAAAAAGGGTGAAACAATAAGCTTCACCGTGTCCCCGGACTGCTCAAGCATATCATCCATCACCGTGTTCCTCCTCCTATGCAGTCTCATGCACCTAGACCTCAAAAAGAAAAAGGTGCATACGCTAATGCTGGCCTTACTGGGCACATTAGCCTTAATAATCCTTAACGCTGTAAGAATAGTAATCCTCGTCTGGACTGGATACCTCGGCGGAGACTGGGCCATGTGGAACACCCATAGCTGGCTGGGCTACGCCATAATGATCAGCTTCTATGCAGTTGCCACGAAAATATACATAAGCCTCAAATAAGCGTCCAAACAGCGATAAATCCTGTTTTACACATGCAATCCTCACCATAAAACTTATATATAGGCCCTTAACATTATCAGCCATTTTTACCGAAGGGTGAAGGAGAGGCTTCGCATGCAGTTGGGGTTAACTTGTTCTATGCACCCGTCTCTCCAAGCAAACCACCATAAAATCGCCTGGAATAATAAATGGTTTGAGCTGGTGAGTTTTTCCGATTTAGCTTTTCAGTTTGCGGAATATATCGATTATGGATATAACGTTTTTAAATGTAGTAGCCTCTGAAGTCGGGGGAAACCATATAGTGCTCTGGAAAATGTGCATAAACGCCGAAAGGAAGCTAATGGCCGTTGAATAAAAAACTCGCACTATGCTTTGCAGCCCTCTTTCTAGCCATCTTTCTGTTCAACTCGCTTAAAATGCAATCTGACACCCTCACGTTACGCTATTTCCCAACAGTGATAAAGGATAAAGAACCCCTCGTAATTGCGGTTGACCTGAAAAATGATGAGTCTGTAAGCCGAAACTATGCTGTCTGCATATTCATTGACGGCGCGCTTGTATCCTCAACGGAAGCTGAAATTGATGCCTTCGCTGTCCAACGCTTCACATACACTAGGGCTGCGCCGGAGGCTGGCAAAGCCCTTAGAATCTACGTTGAAGCTGTAAACCTTGAAAATGGTGAGAAACATTCAGACTTCCTTCTGGTTCCCCAAAGCCCTCCAGAGGTCTGGGTAAGCTTCTCGGCGTTCTCCAGCTTTGCAACATCCCTGACCTCAACCTCCACCTCCACATCCTTAATGTCAAACACCATAACCTACTACCTGAACGTGATGGGCATGTCAACGCAGGAGTCAGGCATCCAGCCATCCATAAACAACGGTCTAGTAATCAGCATAGTCCTGATAACGCTGCTGGTGTTCATGGAACTCACAGATCCAGCCTATGGCAACATAAGAAAGAAAATTCTAAGCCTAAGACAGCGTTACGGAACACTATCAGCCAGCCTCCTCCTCATATTCTTCGGAATAGTCCTGACAAAAGTAGTGATGATAATTGCAGGTTAAACGGGCTGCCACGATAACCGCAGCCTTCCTATCCCTAGCCTGCCTAATTTCTTATTTGATGTCTCCTGCTTGGGCGTGGAATCCAACAGAGATGCAAGACCTGCCGGGAACAGACAATTCTACAGACTATGATGTTTCCGGGGCAAATGGACGCTTTAACATATACACGGCAAGCGGGACAAATGGCTTGCAAGTCGGAGAAGACGGCGACAGCATAGCCTTCCTAATAAAACTTGCCAACTCCTCAGAG
>CAZAPQ010000054.1:0-12672 GCA_964487415.1 uncultured Candidatus Bathyarchaeia archaeon
CTTCCTAATCTTGTTGTTTTGGATGTTCGCTCCGGGGATGCTTATAACGCCGGCCACATTCCAGGCGCCATAAATGTTCCCGAAGGTCAATGGTATGCTAATCCACCTTTCGGAAACGCCACCCCATGGATGGAAATGCCCCAAACAAGCCAACTCTTCAAAACCATAGGAGACGCAGGCATAACAAATAATTCCTTCGTTGTTGTTGTCGGCGGAACAAGAGGCCCCCTATCCCCGATGCCATTGGCTCTTTACAGCGCAGCCGGCATCACTCGTGTAGCCATAACCATATTATATGCGGGCGTTCCAAATGTTGCTGTCCTAGATGGCGGGTTTGACAAGTGGAAGCTTGAAGGTAAGCCTATATCCAAAGCCCCAGCAACTCCAACGCCTGTGACATACTCTGGCGCTATCAAGTCTGGAATGATTGTTTCAAAGCAATATGTAGCAAATAAAATCAACAAGACTGTGATTGTGGATGCTAGAGATCCGGAAGTTTATCTTGGATTTGTCAAAGAGCCTTGGTGCACTAGGGTTGGCCATATTCCATCAGCTAAAAACCTGCCAACTCCATGGCTTTGGATTTTAACCCTCAACGAAACAACAGGCAACGTTGTTTATTCGACATACCATGAAATTAGCCTTCTAAGATTAATGGGCTCCATAGCTACCACAAACAAGTCAGCAGAAATTATTGTTTATTGTGGTGTTGGTGGTTATGCTAGCACCATGTACTTTGTCTTAAGCGAAGTCCTCGGATACACAAACGTCAAAATATACGATGGCTCAGCACAAGAGTGGACTGCTGACCTAACACTTCCTGTAGTATATGAAGCCCTAGGATCCGAGAATATGGAGCTCTCACAAAGTTTTGACGAGCTCAAAAGCAAATATGACGATTTAATGGGCAACTATAGTTCGCTTGAGGACAGCTATAAAAAGCTTATAGATAGTTATGAGGAAATTTCAAGCAAGTATGATGATTTAAAAGGCAACTTTGAGGCCTTAAGAGGGAATTACGATAAACTTACTGAGAACTACAATAAACTTCAAGGTGATTATAGCAGGCTTCAAGATGATTATAGCAAGCTTTCCGAAAAGTATGGCGATCTTGAAAGCGCTTATGACGAACTTGCCAAAACAACAACTCCAGCGTATTTGACATATGCCTTCGTTGCAACAACTATAATCTTTCTGTTATTGGCAGTGTACTTAGCCTTAAGGCTGCGGGCTAAAAAGTCTTGATGCGTTATATCCTCTGAGAATTTCCTTCCTCTTTTTATATTTTGAAACCATGTATGTATAACTAATCTTTATCCGCCTTGCTTTTAGACGTTCTCTCTTGGGCCTTGAGGCTATTCCATAAATCAAAAAGGCTGAACCGAGTAAAATGATCATTGTTCCAAGCCCAGAATATGGATACATCGTCCTGTTCACAAAACCTATTTTCCTTACACTGCCTGATATGCTTACTGGAAACTCTTTCTCATTCCGTATTTCTAAGAAATTAGCTTCAGATTCATTTATTGGAATCCTTCCAGTGAAGTACGTGTCAACGTGATCTAGTAAGAGTTTTAGCCATGATGGCTTGCCAGACTCATTATAGCCGTAAAGTCCAACCCTAATCCTAACAGGGGCTGATGCAGTTATATTAAACTCCAAAAAGTTTCCGCCAGGCTTCAAAATAGTAAAAGCCCAGCCTGTGGCATTTTCCGGCATTGAGTACGGGTTTAACGTTGGAGGCCTTATGGGGTTCCACTCATCTATGACCTCTTCCCTAATAACCTCACTTGGGTAGGCTGCTAAGATCGTTCCATTCAAAATAATCAATAGGGCGAGCACTGCGATTTTTTTGTTCATTTCAAATCCATTTTATTTATCTAACTTTCACATTTTAATGCTTACTCGGCGGATTTTTAGCTTCAATATGGGAGAATATTGCCTTTTCATTTAACTATTCATTAATTCCACAGTTTAATGAGACATATAAGCTGTGTTTACATTATTCGTAGCAAGTTTTTTATACAGTTGAAGTGAAATATTCTATGCTATAAATGGGGGATTGGAAGATGAATGGCTTTTTGGCTCTGAATAGAAAGGCTATCACCAAAATACAGGCCGCAGTAATTGCCGTGATCATAATCGTGGCTGTGATTGCTGGCGTAGTCTATTACTGCTATTTTGCAGCTGGACCTGCGCCTCCGCCTAAGGAAAAGGTAGTTATTGGAATTGTGCAGTCCCTATCCGGGCCTTTCGCCGGTGGCTGTGCTTTGCACCATGTTTATTATAAGTGGATCATTGAGGACTATAATAAAGAGGGCGGCCTCTATGTGCCTGAATACGGCAAAAAGTTGCCCATTGAATATATAGAATACGACGATGAAAGTAACCTTGAAAAGATGCTCAGCCTAACTGAGAAGCTCATAGTTGAGGATAAGGTGGATCTTATATTCGCGCCGTGGAGCACAGCCTTCAACTTCGCGGCTTTCTCGCTCTACGAGAAGTATCAATATCCAGTAATCGCCCTTACATTCGGCTCTGACATAGCTGCCCAGAAAATGAGGACGGGCGAGTTCAAATACGCCTTTAGTGTGCTTGGTCTGCCAAGCGAAACAGGTCCAGAAGTAGCCGCCGTTCTTGACTATGTAAACAAAAATAAAGCTCCAATCAAAAATGTAGGAATCATATATCACTCAGATCAGCATGGCGTGGAATATTCAAGCGCCATAGCCTACCACGTTATGGATAAAGGGTTCAATGTGGTGTTTTCGCAAAGTTATCCACCGGACGTTGCAGACTTTACTCCAATGATAAGCTCCATGAAAACCGCAAATGTTGACGTTGCAATTTTATGCGGCTATGCTGAGGGGGCTTTGTTTGTGCACCAGTGCAAGGCTCAAGGCTTTAAGCCGAAGCTAATATTCATAGGCCCCACAATGGAGGTTCCTGGGCTAGTTTTCGGTCCGTTCGGCTTTACTCCACAGGACCTTGTAGGCATATGCTATTACGACGGTTGGCCAGCCGCAGCATATAAAACTGGTGCATTGAAAGATTGGGCTGAGATGCACAAGCAGCGATTGGGCGCCTACCCATTCCCAGCGTCAGCCACATTCTATGCGGGCCTACAATGCCTCTTTAAGGCTGTTGAAAAAGTCGGTCTCAACAGGGAAAAGATAAGGGACTGTCTCGCAACTGAAACCTTCGACACTATTGTAGGGAAGACAAAGCTACGGCAGGGCTACAGCATGCAATGTGAACTAGCAGGGACTATTAGCCAGTGGCAAGGCGGGGAAATGATGGAAGTCATATGGCCAAAAAGCATTGCCTCAGCAGATGTAGTTTTAATACCCTAATCGTCCAAGGTGCTTTTATGTCCCCCTTTTCTTTTTCAAATCTAGTGGAGGTGTAATTTACGTTAGATATAATTGTTGGAGGTGCAATTTTAGGAGCAATATTTTCCTTGATTGCGCTTGGTCTAAACCTGCAATATGGTGTCACTAGAATATTAAATGTGGCTCACGGCGAATTTCTAATGTTAGGCGCCTACATGACCTATTTATTTTCATCATTAATTTTAGGCCTAAACCCGTTTATCTCCTTAATAATAAGCGCATTTTTAGTGTTTGTCATAGGGCTAGTAATCCAAATGGCGATTTTCCGCAGAATAGTAAATATATCTCGATCCGCTGATGAACTCGAGTTCAGGTCGTTGCTGGCATGTTTCGGCCTTATATTCATAATTCAAAACGTAGTCCGGTTGGGGTTTGGTGCAACACCCATAGGAGTTCCATACCTCCTTGAAACCATTCCAATATTGGGCGAGCGATTTCAGCTGAATATGATAATATCTGCAGTCATATCCGTCATTATTAGTTTGGTTATGTACTCCGTTTTACGCTTTACAAGAATAGGACTGGCGATGAGAGCCGCTGTTGAAGAACCAATAGGCGCCCAGTTCATGGGAATTAATATAAGAAGGATACATGCGTTATCCTTTGGCATCGGCGCACTATTAAGCGCTATTGCAGGTTCAATGTTGGTCATGATCTACACCAATATAACCCCTTATATAGGGCCTGAATACACTTTCATCGCATTAGCTGTCATAATTTTGGGCGGCGTGGGAAGCTTTATTGGAAGCATGATGGGCGGATTTACTATAGGATATGTAACTTATGTTTTATTGAAGTTGGAGCCACTGTTGAGGCTTGCAGTGGTATATATTATAATCATAATAATACTTGTAATCAAACCGAAGGGATTCTTCGGAAGGTAGATGATTATGTTTAAGGTGAAAGTAAAGCCTATCGAAGTAATCCCTCCAATTCTCATCGTATCGGTTTTGGCAATTATGCCCTTCATTCTGAGCGAATATTACTTATCAGTACTTCGTATGATTCTTCTATGGCTTGCGTTATCTATTAGTTGGCACTTTTTTTCCGGCATGACGAGATACGTTTCCTTAGGGTCAGCAGCCTTCTTTGGCTTAGGATTATATATCACTGCAAAGTATCTAGAGCAAAGTGCACGTGGTAATTTTATGCCCTTACCTTTGCCCATAATTTTACTTCTTGCCTCTTTAGTTAACTTCGGTCTAGCCCTTATCATAGGACTAGCAACTCTAAGGATAAGAGGAATATACTTTGCAATATTGACCTTTGGAATTGCCGTAGTTGCAAGTATGGGTGTCCAATGGTGGGAAATCAAAATAACAGGAACCCGCGGTACATACCTCCCCATTTTTGACTCCAAAACAGTATACTATTCTGTACTGTTGGCGGCTCTTGTAGCGTTTCTTGTCACAACAATATTGCGTCGGTCAAAGTTTGGTCTTGCATTAAGAATGATAGGTGAATGTGAAGATGCAGCCGCCCATGTGGGTGTTGACACAAGCAGATATAAAATCCTCGGCTTCGCCGTCAGTGCCATGCTTATAGGTTTGATGGGAGGAAGCTTTTCAATAAGATTTCCATATGTTGAGCCTACAAGCGCCTTTAGTTCAGATTATTCTTTCCTGCCTGCAGTTATAACCCTGCTTGGCGGGGCAGGTTCGGTCTATGGTCCCATACTTGGCGCAATAATGCTGTCTCTACTTCAGGAGTATCTACGTGTAGCTTTCGCCCACTATTTCCTTATTATCCTAGGAGTATTGCTGGTACTCATAGTTTTGTTCATGCCGGATGGAATATTGGGCCTTATAAAAAGCCGGAAAATGATTTTTGCCAAAAAGAGCGGAAAAACTTCTCCGAATCTACTTAACATTTAAATACGCCGTTTATCTTTCGCTCTTGACTCTTGAGCTTTTCTGGGTTATAGCTGTAGATAACCATGGGACAGCTTTATGCGTGTGATGGTTTTAATCATTAATGGAACTTTTGGGGATAAGTTTACCTTAGACCCGGATCACTTAGGTTTATATTAACCGAGGATGCCTTTTAGGTTTGCATATCACTTGACTATTCAAGAACATTTACAATTCAATCCTAGGTAGCTTTGAAATTTAAATATTCGGTGCTTCTAATGATAATAAGTCATGGGGGGTCGCTGTGAGTATAGAGAAGCCTTGGCTTAAGTTATGGCCTAAAGAGGTTCCGACGAATCTTGATCATCCAAATTTAAGTCTTCCTCAAACGCTAGAGTCCGCTTCTAAGGAGTTTCCCAACAGACCCGCAATAATTTTTGAGGATTCCCGACTTAGTTATAGTCAGCTTTATGATTCTATGGAAAGATTCGCAGCTGGTCTTCAACACTTGGGAATAGCGAAGGGTGATCGTGTAGCCATCTATCTATACAATTGTCCACAATTTGTTATAGCGACTTATGGGGCTCTTAAGGCAGGGGCCATAGTGGTGCCATGTAGCGCAGCCTATAAGGAACGTGAACTGGAGCATATACTCATGGACTCCGGATCTAAAATATTGGTGACGCAGGAGAGACTTCTGCCTATAGCGGAAAAAGCCGTTGATAAGGCTAATATCCAAAATATTATTGTGACAGGTGATCAAGACTACAAATTTTTGAGCAGCTTAGATGAGGCGCCGAGCCCTGAAGGTTCCCATGTTCCATTCCTTAAACTCCTTCGTAAAAACAATCCATCTCCAGTTGATGTGCCAATTAATCCCAAAGAGGATCTGGCCTTTTTGTGCTACACTGGCGGCACAACGGGCACCCCTAAGGGTTGCATGCTCACCCACTTTAACTGCGTATGCGACCAGCTGCATGAAATATACTTCTTCAAACTAAGAAGGGGCGAGGAAGTTTTGGTGCTTTTCTCCCCGCTCTTTCATATACACGGCTTAAACAGGTGTATGGGCACATATCTCACAGCAGCTTCAACCATAATTCTCTTTGAACGCTTCAATGTGGTAAAGGTTCTTGAGGCAATTGAAAAATATCGTGTAACAGTCTTTCCAGGCGTACCAACAGCATATATCGCCTTAATAAACTATCCGGAAATTAAAAAGCATGACTTAAGTTCGGTCCGCATATGGAAATCCGCAGCAGCTCCGCTGCCGACAGAGGTTTGGTTCAAGTTCAGGGAACTCACTGGCGCACACATATCTGTTGGATGGGGATTAACTGAGGCAAGTCCTGGGCTGACATTAACACCTTTAGAAATGACTGAATACAAGCCGGGAATGGTTGGAATCCCGGAAATAGATACCGAGGTCGCCGTTTTTGACGTTGAAAAGAATGTAAAAGTTCCCCCGGGCGTAGTAGGCGAGTTAAGGGCTAGGGGGCCCCAGATAATGAAGGGCTACTGGAATAAGCCTGAGGAAACAATGAAAGTTTTTTCGAATGGTTGGCTGTGCACTGGTGATTTAGGCTATATGGATGAGAATGGAATCTTTTACTTTGTAGACCGCTTGAAGGACGTGATTAAAGTTAGCGGGTTCCAAGTTTGGCCCATGGAAGTGGAGGACGTTTTATGTTCCCACCCTGCAGTGCTGGAAGTTGCAGTGGTCGGAATACCTGATGAATATCACGGTGAGGTGCCTAAGGCTTATGTGGTGTTGAGAAAGGAATTTAAGGGTCAAGTGAAGGAGGAAGATCTCATTAAGTATTGTGAAGGAAAAATGGCAAAATATAAGGTCCCCAAAAAGGTGGAGTTTGTTGAGGAATTGCCTAAAACACCTTCTGGCAAAATTCTTCGCAGGCTTTTAAGGTGTAGGTAGTGATTCAAAATGTTCAGGTTTGAAAAGGAGCAAAAAGTGTTTGATATTGCTGGGGTTAATATTGGTGGTCAGCCTGGAGAATACCCCACAGTCCTCATCGGGAGCATCTTCTACAGTGGCCATAAGGTGGTTATAGACAAGTTTAAAGGAGAATTTGATAGGTCGCAGGCTGAAATTCTAATAAATCGAGCTGAGGAACTTTCAGAGAAGACGGGAAACCCTCTTATTCTTGATGTTGTAGGCGATACTTCTGAAGCCCTAATCAAATACATTGACTTTGTTTCTAGCATAACCAAAGCGCCATTCCTTGTTGATGGCGGCTCTCCAACGGTAAGGTTGCCCGCGATGAAACACGCCTTAGAGGTTGGGCTTGGAGAAAGAGCCATTTACAACTCAATAGACTATTATGTAACTGATGAGGAGATCAAAGCATTAAGAGAATGGGGCGCCAAAAACGCGGTTTTGATGGCCTTTAACCCAAGGAAGCCTTGGGCTGAGGGCAGAATAGACGCATTAAGGGGGGATCCTGGGAGGAAGGGGCTGCTGCAAGCCGCTGAAGATGCTGGCATTGGCAAGATCCTAATAGACACAGCCGTGCTTGACATGCCAAGCATTGGAATATCTTCTAGGGCCATATACCTTGTAAAAAGCGAATTTGGGCTTCCAGCTGGATGCGGGCCGGCCAATGCTGTAACAACGTGGAAAAGGGTTAAGAAGGGCGAGTTTGGATCTCATGCCTATGAAGTTTGCTCTGGAGGTTCGGGGATAATTACCCAAGTTATGGGCGCAAACTTTGTACTTTACGGGCCCATAGAACTTTCCGAATCCGCTTTCATTGCATGTGCCATGACAGATGCTCTAACGGCATATGCGGCTAGACGTATTGGAATAAATGTTAAGACAAAGAATCATCCATTATACAAGATTTTCTAGAAATTGCTTTCAACCTTAGAAGTATTCAAAGTCGAGATAAAAATGGAGGAAGCTGTTTATTTGTATACTCCGTATTCTTTTGTAGCTTCAATCATCGCTTTAACGTTTTCTGGCTTTGCTTCATCAATCACGGCGCCGTTCATCACCATAAAGCCGCCTCCCTCAGCGCAATCATCAATGAGCTTTTTAACGTAATCCTTAACATCTTTAGGTGTTCCGACTGCAAGAAGATGTGAGGGAACATTACCACATATGGCAGCCACGTTTCCGAGGATTTCTTTTGCCCTCTTCATGTCAGTCTGGTCGAAGCCCCATAGTGTTTTGCCCTTTGGTAAATCTTTACTGATTATTTCCAGGCGTGAATTGTAGCTTCCCTCTGCGTATAGGAAGGGGAAGCATCCCTCGTTTATTAGACCCATAATGACTTTCTTTAGGGTTGGCCAATAGAACTCCTCAAATTGCTTGTTGGATATGAATCCGTCCGCACCCTTATGTAATGGAATAAAAACTATGGGGTTTCCATTGACCTTCGCAGCGCCAGCACCCATCTTTATCATTAATGGTGTGAATACCTCCATTGCTTGGATAAGCTTTTCAGGACGTTTGAACATATCCAACATTATGCCTTTTGTCCCCCTCAAAGTATCGCCTAGGGTGTCAAAAGGCGCTTTGGTTCCTCCGCCGAAGAAGTTTGGGAAACCTAAAGAGGCCATCTCTCTGTCCCATGCGACCACGTGGCCTATCCATTCTAGGGCTATGCTTCCGGCTTCCATCAGCTTCTTTAATGCTTCTTGGACGTCGGGCATGCCGAAAAATATGAAGTTAACCGGAGTGAAACCTCCATACATTTCAAGGATATGTATTGGCTCTGGCAACTTTTTGAAAGGTTCAAGGGCGCCGAATATTCGGGGGAAATATACTGTAAGGAAGTAGTATGATGGATCTTGGATAAGCATGTCATATTCATCAGCCTTCATGTATTCGCCTTCAATACACTGGTATGAATGCTCCTTTGCAACACCATGACCCGGCCAAGCATACAATTTATAATCCATTATCTCAAAGAATCTTCCAGGCCCCGGTCCAATGGCGCCCGCATGAGCGTCTGGTTCAAAGTCTAAGACATATTTCTTAAATGCCATCTTAAGTTTCCCATAGTCATACATCATGTCGTAGGGTGTTAATCCGACATAGTAGGCTGGGAAGAATCCTATCAATGGAAATACTGGAACCCTGTCGGGAGTTTTTCTTAACTGTATGGCGTCCTTTATTCTTGTAACCCTTGCTTTATAGGCGCTCTTGGCCTCTTCACTTGCAAATTCCACGGGAGGCGATAACCAACGGTTAAAGAGCTCTTCTTGCTTTAACTCCATAGCCGCCTCCTCCTATGAGGCTCCAACCCATTTTTTAGCCAGAGCAACAGCCTCCATAGCGTCTTTGCCATATGCATCCGCCCCCGTATACTTTCTTATCTCCTCGGTTATTTGGCCCCCTCCAATCATAATTTTAACCTTGTCTCTTAATCCAGCCTTTTCAATGGCCTCTACTGTTTTTTTCATAGACTCAAATGCGAGGGTTAAGAATCCACTTAGACCCACAATACTGGCTCCTGTTTCCTTAATCTTCTCAACAAACTTTTCCGGCGGAATGTCCACCCCGAGGTCATATACCTCAAAGCCATTTGCTTCCAGCATGAAAACAACAATGTTCTTTCCTATATCATGTATATCCCCGGCAACGCTTCCAATCACAACTTTTCCCAATCTTTTGGTTTCCTTAGTGATTACCAGTTTAGGCTTTATCTTCTCCGTCACGGACCTCAATATTTCGCCAGCATACAATAGATCCGCTATAAAATATTCATTATTTGCAAAGCGGTTGCCCACAACTTCCATACCACGGCGGACATCCTCTAGAATTTTGAAAGGATCCTCGCCGGAGTTCAGCTTCTCCTCAACAATCCTAAGGGCTTCCTCTTCCTTCAAATCTGCTAGCGCGTTAACAAGATCATCCGAGCTGCCCATAAAAACCACTAGTGATTATTTCTACTTATTTGTTAATAAAAAACTTGCTACTGCCAATAGACTATTCAAAACCCCCTTTTCATAAAGGTTATCTTATTCAAAAATTAAACTCTTGGTGACTATCATGAAAAGGTCTATAACCGTTATATTCGAGCCTGAAGGTCGAAAAGTCGAGGTTTCTTCCGGAATTAGCGTGCTTGAAGCCGCATATAAGGCGGGCGTCGCTATTAGGTCCGAGTGTGGTGGAATGGGCAGATGCGGGAAATGCCGCGTAATAATTTCAATGAGGGAAGCTGTTGAAAAAGCAACAGAGGCTGAAAAGAGAAATTTATCCAGCAGCGAATTGAACATTGGCTATAGGCTGGCATGTCAAACATTGCTGTTGGATAATGCGAAGATTTTGATTCCAAAGGAAAGCAGAGTTTTGATCCGCAAAATTCAGGCATCTGGCTTAGAAAGGCCTATACTGCTTAAGCCTAATGTTAAAAAGTTCAGGTTACGATTGGCTAAGCCTACGCTGCAAGATATAAGGCCGGATCTTGAGAGATTGCTTGATTCTTTATGTAATGAGTTTGGATTAAGGGATTTGAAGGCTGACCATGCAATACTGCAATTTTTGCCTGAAGTCCTGCGCGCTGCAGGATGGGAGGTAACTGTAACTTTGATCGGCGGTCGGGAAATAATAGCCGTAGAGGAGGGCGACACGGCCGACAAAGTCTTCGGGTTTGCAGTGGACATAGGCACCTCCAAGATTGTGGGCTGCCTTGTAGATTTAGTAACAGGGAGAACTGTTGAGGTGGGCTTCGTAGAAAACCCTCAGCTGATCTATGGTGAAGATATAATCTCTAGGATCGCCTCTTCCGCTAATGATAAAGATAAACTTGAGATCATGCATAGGCTTGTAATCCAGGCTATAAACAACATTTTGGGCTATACGTGCACACAGGCTGGTGTTAACCCCAAAAATGTCTATGAAATGACTGTTGTTGGAAACACAGCGATGCATCATTTCTTCCTAGGAATAAATCCCAAATTTGTGGCGGTTTCTCCCTTCACGCCAGCCCTAAAGCGTCCCTTAGACTTTAAGGCGAGGGAGCTGGGTTTGAATATGCGCCCGGAAGGAAACGTTCATGTTCTCCCTGTAGTAGCTGGTTTTGTAGGCGCTGATGCAGTTGCAGATGTGTTGGCAAGCGGAATACATGAGTCGGAAAGCCTCTCTTTGCTGGTTGATATCGGGACGAACACGGAAGTTTTTGTAGGAAATTCTGAGGATATACTGTCCTGCTCCTGTGCTTCTGGCCCTGCCTTCGAGGGCGGCCATATTAAGCATGGAATGAAGGCTGTTACAGGCGCCATTGAAAGGATTTCCATAAAATCTAACTATGAGATTGAGTATGCAACTGTTGATGATGCAGCTCCAATAGGGCTATGCGGATCCGCGATAATTGATGCTGTTGCTGAGCTTTATAGGCTTGGAATTATAAATGATAGGGGTCGCTTCAAAGCAGGGATCAATAATCCTAGACTGAGAAAGGCATCTGATGGCGATCTTGAATTTGTTCTGGTATGGGCTGAGGATAGCGGAGCAGGCATTGATATAACGGTGACCCAAAAAGACATAAATGAACTGCAACTCGCAAAAGCAGCCATATTCGCCGCATGCTCAATACTGATGAAGAGAAAGAATGTGAGGCTAGAGGATATTGACAGCCTTCTTATTGCAGGGGCCTTTGGAACCTACATAAATCCAGAAAACGCAAAGCTGATAGGCTTACTGCCTGACATTCCAACTGAAAGGATAAAGTTTGTGGGAAACACTGCGCTTTCAGGCGCAAAGATGACTCTAATATCTACGGACGCAAGGAAAACGGCTGAGATGCTTTCTAGGAGAATCCGCTACCTTGAACTGGCAAGCGATCCAGAATTTTCCTCAGAATTCGCAGATGCCATGTTCATTCCCCATAAAAATCTGGACAGATTCCCTAGCCAAAGAAAATTCTAGAAATTTGAAGGATAACGTGGTTCTATTTTTTGGTTTTCTACTTTTTAGGCACCTCGTACAATGTTCCATCTTCTGAAAGCACCAAGACACTGCCACACTTACGGCACTTATAGTATCTGTTAACTCCCTTCTCGCCCCTCTGCTCGCCTAAAAGCTCCACTTCTCCATGAGAACATTTGGATGTGATATTTTGACCCAAATCAACCCCAAAATCATTAAGCACTCCTTAAAATTTAAAATTTCGCTAAAGCAGCCATTGAATTATAGCCTTATTGGCCTAGAAGCAATGTCCTAACACTTTTCATTTTTATGTCATTTTTCTTAAGGCTTATTAGTGTGGAAGTATTTTGCCTCTATGGCGAAAGGGCCCGTGGTCTAGAATGGATTATGACGCTGGCCTGCGGAGCCGGAGGTCCTGGGTTCAAATCCCAGCGGGCCCGCCAAAAACATTCCAGCCCCGTTCGTAACGTTTCATTCTTGTAAGTCATAAATTAAAAGAATTTTACAAGGAACACTTTTGCTTAATTTCTAAGCTAAA
>CAZAPQ010000055.1:0-5970 GCA_964487415.1 uncultured Candidatus Bathyarchaeia archaeon
TAGCCTGGTCTAGGCTTGGAGACTTGGGCTCTCTAAGCGTGTTGGCAGGAGCCGCATGCGGGAAGGACCCCGGTTCAAATCCGGGCAGCCCCACCACCTCATTTCAGAACTTAAAATTCCGAAATCGGGGGAACCCTCGCCAAACTGCACTCTTTCCCTACACGACGCTCTTCCGATCTGGCTTTCCCGTTTTTGAGGAGAAAAACCTTTTAAAATACACTTTTAAACTCCTATCCTCTATGGGGGCTGTCGGCTAGCCTGGTCTAGGCTTGGAGACTTGGGCTCTCTAAGCGTGTTGGCAGGAGCCGCATGCGGGAAGGACCCCGGTTCAAATCCGGGCAGCCCCACCACCTTATTTCAGAACTTAAAATTCCGAAATCGGGGGACTCCTCGAAAAACTGAAGTCTTTACGGCTGATATGTTGAAAGCTGCTGAGTTTGGGCTTATAAGCCCGGAAGAGTTTTGCAAAAACGCATTTAGAATTCGAGTGACTATTCAACTGGAAAAAGTTTCTACGAACAGATGCCCTAGACAACTGTTGTAGACTCTGTCGAAAATTATTAATGTAACAAAAAATCCCGTAATATTACTTCGAAGATGCCTTATCCGGAGGAAAAGTTAATAAAAAGCCTCAAAATAAGTTGTTTACAAATCGTTGAAGTAGGCAGAAGATTTAATGCACGAAGAAATAAAAAGTGGCTTCAACGATAGCGATTCTTTCGAGCGGATCAAGATCCGAGATGATCAGGGCACAATAGATGATCTAAACTGGCGGATCAAGGTTCCCATCATAAATAATGCCCTCTACCTAAAGGAGCTCGGCATTCTTTTTGGAGGCACGGTGTTGGTTTTCACTGCAATTATCTCTATTATCTTTGCAATTTCCCCTCCCTATGGAGGGGATTATTTTGGCGCTGTCGCCCAAGTAGCCCTCATAGGCTTAGGCATAGGCTTCGGCTTGGTCATCATCTCTTTCCTTATCCTTACCCTTATATGCAGAGGCGGACTTGACACAAGCTTCCATATAGGGAAAGATGGCGTTAGATATGAAATAAAAGATAAAAGATACAAGAAGATGAACCGGGCCATCCTGCTGTTATCGCTGTTGGGAGATTCCAATGCGGCGATTACGACGACAGGAGCGGCGCTAATTGCAATGTCAAGAGAATCCGAATTCATTGGGTGGAGCGCGGTTCGGAACATCACTATTTATGGGAAAGGGAGAATCATTTATTTCCGGAGAAAGTCGCTTGTTAAACCCATACCTGTATTCTGCTCACCAGAGAACTTTGATGATGCAGTTATGTTGGTTAAAAAATATGCGCAGGGTATAAAGATCAACGTGAAATAGAAGCTCACAACCCTTTAAAACAGGTGCCCTCCCGAGTTGCTTTTGTTCTTTATGCAGCGGATTGAAGATCCGCAGAGATAGATGTAGTGCTTTTATCTATCTACACTTATACATCAGCAGGCTTTCTGGACACAGGCGCGCCGCATGCTTCGCAGAATCTTGCACCTTTAGCAAGTTTTGCCCCGCATTTCTCGCAGAATCTGGGTGCCAATTTTGGCTGTTGGATGGATTGCTTAACAGCTGCGCCGCATGCTTCGCAGAACCTGTCTCCAATCTTTATGGGTGCACCGCATGATTGGCACCTTTTCTGCGTAGTTGGGCTTTTGCTGTCCTCCGAAAGCTTGGTTTCAACAGTTCCTTTCACACTTTCCGGAATCTTTCCAAGGTCGATTTGTTTGTATTCCTCGTTGTACCCGCAAATGGGGCAACTTTTGTATTCTCTTGTCCATCTCATGCCACAATTGGGGCACGATGGATATTTTTCTGCGATTGGCGGGTTTACCATAACCCTTCTTCCGTCAGGAAGCGTCTCGCAGTATCCCTCCTCGATAATTCTTTCTATCACCCTTAATGCAGCTGGAGTGTTGGTTATCAATTCTGCACCAAGTAGGAAAGCGCCTGCCGGACTTAGTCCCAGATCCAGCATAAGGGATGCCACTGTGTAGTTTCCTGGGAGAATTCTCGAAAGCATCGACGGGATCTGCTGTCCAACTTCCACTTTTGGCTTTCCAGCGGCGATATATGCAAACATGTCCTCAGTCAGTGCCGGCGCAATAGCCATACGCCTTGCCGCGTCCCAAAGCATAGGTCCTTCGTTGTATCCCAGCTCTTTAAGTGCAGATGCTATCTTCCAGATAATTTTCCTTGACTTCTCGGGAACCCACCTGGGGACTTCGTTACTTTGCATAATGTCACCTACCCCTCCTAATCTTCGATTGTTTCTTGAGGATCTTAAGCCCTGTCTTCCCCCAAATAGTCTCTACGAGTCTTTCAAGCTTTCTTTCATATGCAGCCTTGCTGATTGCGTTTGCCATATTTTTGGCAATACTCTCAGCATCCCTTTCAATAAGCTGACCCGCATAGCGCACGGGGTCATCTTCGTAACTGATGTAATTTTCAACATTCTTTTGTACGGCATTCCTATATGCTGGAGTGCCTCCGATTAGCTTTTCTGGGGCAACATGTTGGATATGATGCTGGAACTCGTGTGTGATCGCTCTAATCGCCATCATAGGCGAGTCCCACGTTCTCCCAGAGGGTTTGACTTGAATCTTTGGGGGTTTAGCATTGCGGTCATAAGCGGCCTCATACTCTAAATTAGGATCAAATTCGATGTCTAATGGCGGTATTTCGAAGCTAAACGCCAGAAGGTCTTCAAATTTCTTAAAAGCTTCCTTCTTCTGGTCCTCTTTAAGCTTACTCCATGAGCCGAGGGTGAACTTTTCCAAGAGTTCTGGGGCGACATTTTTCGCTAACCACTGCATTGCATCCGCATTCATTTCATGCTTGGCGCTAGGAACTGGAGTAGAGAAAATTTCTGCAAGTTGATAATCTGATGTGCCCTTTATCCACTCAACTGGTATCGTGTATTCAGGATTTATCTCATTCGTCACAAACTTGCCATCTGAAGTTACAAACCAGTAACCAGGGTAAATGGGGTTTTCTTCGATCCATTTCTTTACAACTGGATCGATCAGTGAATATGGGAGTTGTTCAAACACCTGGGCTGTTTGGGCTGGAGGTAACGCGTAGGTCCGAGTTTTTCTAGGGGTATCCGCTTTTTTCCCTTTGGCCAGATTTTTCCCGAAAAATCCCAAGCCGGCGATCACCGCAATGAGTACAACGAGCCCTATGATCAGCTCAAGAGGGAAGCGATCTTCACCTCCAACTAAATCCTCGCCTCCAACCGAGCCATCCTCCGGCCTCTCCTCTGAATCTTCATCGGTTGTCGCTCCATCGGTTGTCACCCAACCTAAACTGTATCCCTCAAGGAGGTGATACTCGCCTGGAAAAGGCTCTCGGAAAGCCCATTCTCCCAGCGAGCTCTGTACAAGGATTGCGTAGGGGCCATCACTGTAGTAAGAGTCCTGTTGCCAGTATGCAATGAAAATGACGTAATTTACAATATCGCTGCCACCGCCATACCACCCTCCAGCCTTATGAACTTTGATTGTTTCGTAACTTGCGATCGGGTAGCCGCGATCTTTCAGGTAGTTGAAATAATTTATGCCAGCTTCGGAAATTTGGCTATCGCTAGGCAGGTTTTCTTGGCAAGCCGCAATTCTAATAGTGTTTAAAATCAAGATTGCTGATATCAAGAGCATTGAGGAAATCAAAATTACTTTTCTCAATCTTAGATTTATTGCAAATAGAGAATTTACGAATATGTTCAACACCAACTTGTCTAACTCATATTTCGCGTTAGATTTTGGATTCGATCTATATTACCTTTTCCCCAAATTTTGCTCGCGGCAGGTCATACTTTCGAAGTTATGGCGCTTGGACGAATGATCTCATTGATCTCCAAAAATTTAATTCGGAGGAAGAGACTCTATCCCGCTTGAAGTTCAACTTTAATCCATATTGTTTTAGGCAGTTTCTATTTTTACAAACAGCGCAGTCAGATGGCAGTCTCTAATGATCCCACTTTAGAGCCTCATCTTTCATCTACCCCTTGTTTCTAGATATGATATGCTTGACGAATTGTCCAGCTTGCTGGGAATCGCGCACAACAACATAGCGCACGCTTTAGGCTTTTAGCTTGGATACTCCCACTCAATCAAAAGTAGTTGTCAAGAAAATTTGTTTTCAGAGCAATTATGTATACTAATAAGGTATATATGCAGATAATTACAAGCCCGATCAGGAATAAATGCAGCATACCCCTTGCTAATGATGTAAGGAAAAGCCCCCAACCAACCCCAAGGAGAAAACCTGTTCCTGTCCTTATTATATTTCTACTTTCCCTAATTTTACAACTCTGAGTGATCCAATCAACCAGGGCGGGTGCTGGAAGAACCATTAGCAAAAGAACGTAAAGCCATACTGGAAGATAAAGTCCAGAGAAAAATGCAAGAAAGATGCTTATTGCGCCTGTCCATATTCCTGTGCACCTGGCACAAAGGTAGATATGCTTTCCTCTGATACGAATGTGGATAGTCCTATTGAGTTTCTCTGGCTTATGATGTGATAACAATAAGAACATTAATGAAGGCTCATCTTCACTGTTCACAACAAATTCTACTCCATATAACTTCCGAGCTGCCCTTCACGAAGTTCATTAATAAGAATTGTAAATCACACATTTTAAAATTATTTATATGCAGTCTATAAGCTTCAGAATTTCGTGGTGCATACACCGCTATAATGTTTGCACGTTAAACATGCTCTGCGTGAACTAGCGTAAAGTTCAGCTTCTTGACTTTTTCGAATGTGAAAGGATAGTGCGCAGCTAGGGTTGCTAATTTTTGGTTTTTTGGACACTTTCCTATACACACTAATCGATGGATTAGACCCATAGACTTGTATAGGGTGATTTCATAAAAAATAAAGGATTTCATGTAGTTAGTCATGGAGAGAAAGAGATTCGAAGAAGTGTATAATTACATGGATAATTGTCTTCCACAGCTTGGGCAGAACCTTGCAGCTGGATTAACTCGGGCTCCACAATTAGGGCAGAATTTTGTTCCAGATGGTTGTGCGATGGGAGCTGTCGCCGTAGGTGTTGCCCCAAAAGTCGGCCCGACCATGCTTCTTCCACAGTAAGGGCACACACTGTATTCTGCAGGTATTTGTCTACCACATCCGGAGCAAATTCTAGTTGGTTTAGCAGTGACTTTCGGTCTAGTAAAGTAGTACACAATAGCTGCTGGCCAGCAAAGAAGGACAAGCAGAATCAATATTGCTAGATTATATTCCCTTTTTTCTTCTCCCATCTTAATCACTGCAATTTTGTTGTGGCTACCGTATTTAATACTTTTTGGCTCTTGCCAGTAACATGCTGAAACCACCAAGCCCGCTATGCAAACCTTTTCTTTTTGCGAACATTAGAAAAGTCTAATAACTTCAAGCGGAAGATAAAGGGTTCAAGCATACCATTCATCCGCAATAGGGGAATGTAGTAATGTTACGCGGTGCTTTCTGCGTCAATTTGGCAAATGTTTGGCAAGGGCGCGGCCAATAACTACACTAAATTTGGCTTAGCGTTGTCGTTGTAGCAGCAGTCTAGGCTAAGCATTCCTAATTTCTAATATTTCCTTGTATAATTCTTTGAGGACTTCCCGGTAGTCCGCTTTTCCCTGCTCTATCATGTCCATTAGCGATTCAAGTCTTTGTGTTGTCTCCTCAGAGGTATACCTTCCAAACTTTGAACTCAGGTACGTGTAGACCCTATAGCCTAATTTTGTGCTGATTAGCCTATTTCTTTTTTCAATTGCATATCGCCTTTCTAGTATTGTTGCAATTGTCTTGGCGTACGTGCTTGGCCTGCCAATACCCCTTTCTTTCATTAGCGCGATTATCTCGCCTTGTGTGAAGAGCCTTGCAGATGGTAAATGCAAAAGTCTTGCAGAGTTTAAAGTATATTCTCCCTCTTCTACTGCGTTTACAGTTCTTATTGG